>CAZUUR010000108.1:0-6546 GCA_964622815.1 uncultured Oscillospiraceae bacterium
CTACAAAGCCCTTCTGGCGTTTGAAGAATGGAGGGGGTAATGGGATTGTTAAGGGACTTTAGGGGGAACTCCAAATTCCCCCTGAGTCCCTTAACCCCCCGGAGGGGCGTCCCTCCAAAGAGGCACCCGCCCCGCAGGGGCGTCCCCCGCAGGGCAACCCCCCGGAGGGGCAATCTTCCCCCCCGCAGGGGCAATCTTCCTCCGGAGGGCAATCCCAAAAGCCCGCCCCGCGCGCAGCGCTCACCCCACCTCTACCAGCAATATCCCTCCGTTAAGACTCACTCTCACCGCGTATCCTCCCCCGCGGAGTGTTGCGCTCATGGTAGCGCCAACGGCGGTGAAGCCGTCAAAGCTTTCAAACAGACTTGAGGCTATAAGCTCGCGCACATAAAGCACATAGCGCACCTCGTCCATATTGCCAAACTCAAGCAGCCGCCCATCGCTCGATTCCGAAAGCGGAGTTGCGTACTCCGGCCACGGCACGAGCGCCGCAAGCGCCGTCACGCTCTGATACGCCACCGTGCCGGGAGCATTGCTCCTTTTTAGCGGCGCGCTCTCGTCCACCGGCGCGGCGGACGCCACCGTATGCGGCCACGCGTGCGCCACCGCCCAATAATGCGCGAAGCTATTATCCTCAACATTCAGCACAACGCCGCGCGGAAAGGCATTTTCCCCTATATATTCAATAGACGCGGGCAGCTTGAGCGCTTCAAGCTTAATAAGCTTTGAAAACGCGCCCGACGGTATCGCCTTTAACGTTTTTGGAAGCGATAGCTCCGTAAGCTGCGGCACGCTCGCATTTGTGGCCGACGCGCCCTGTACGCCGCCCGTCTTTGCTTCGAGCACGCCCGCATAAAAGCCCGTCACGCTATAACCGCCCACGTCGTGCGGAAAAACGAAATCGCTTCCGCTATAGCTCGTGAGCACCGCGCCTTTCGTCACGGGCGCTTGCACCTGCTCAGTCTGACCGCTCACGGTTATGCCGCTTAACGTAGTCTCGCCCTTTTTTTGAGGTATGCCGCCCGCCCCGCCTATGCAGCCTTGCGTCACTATATAACCATAATCGCCCTCGCGCTGCTCAAGCAGCGCAATTAACGCCGCACGCACAGCCAAAAGCACCTGCTTTTCATCTGGCCCTTTCCCCATGACGTACGCCGGATTCGCCTCAAGCGCCGCCGCGATAGGATCGGTTGGCGTACCCGCGTTTGCGTCCGTACCGGTGGCGGCAGCACCGTCGCCCGTGCCCGTGCCCGCGCCGTTAGCCACTCCAGCGTCCGCGCCCGCGCCGTTAGCCGCGCCAGCGTCCGCTCCCGCGCCGTTAGCGCCAGCGTCCGTACCGGTGGCGGCAGCGCCGTCGCCAACTCCAGCGTCCGTGCCCGTACCTGCGTCCCCGCCCGGATTTGCGTCCGTGCCGGTAGCGTATGGCATGTCCGTGCCGGTTGGCAGCATATACACATACTCGTCAGGCGGCAGCTCGCCCGCAAAATCGCCAAAGCGCTCAAGCTCCTTCATATCGCCCGCGCGCACGAGCGAAACGCGGCATGTCTCCTGAAGCCCCGCCGCGCCGCCGTCGTAGGTGTGAACAACGTTTCCGCCGCGATCTATCAAAATAATGTATTGCACCGCCTCAAAATCAAGCGGAATGTATTCCGCGCTCACCATGCGGTAAGCGCCCATAAGCACGCGTCCTGAATACTCGCCCGTGACGGGGTCGAGGTCGCGCTCGTATACGGCGAATTTGCCGCCGCCGCTATAGCCTTGCGTCTGAGTGGCCAAGCGGGCTTCCTCGCCCTTGCCAAAGGCGGCAAACGCCGCCATGCCCTCGTCCTGCCGTGTATCCGAGGAAATATACGCATCAAAGCGCTGCTTATCCAAAAGCGACGCCGACGCTTCATAAGAGCAAAGCGCCCGCGCGGCATAATCCTGCAACGTATTCTTTTCAGTGAAACGCTCGATAAGCGTTTTTGCGAGCGCGGGCGTTATGTACGCGCCGGTAAGCAGCGCATATTCGCTCGCGGCCAAGGCCGCTTCGCCCCGGCTTAGGTATGACACAAATTTATTCAGCTCGTTTGCACGCTCAAAGCCCGAAACGCCCGTGAGCAGGCCTGACACGCCCTCGAGCGAGTACGCCGCGTTGTAGTGGTATATGCTTATGAGGCGCTGCATGGCCGTCTGCACCAAAATGCGCTTTTGGCAGGTGGCCGCCATGTCAGCCGCGTTGCCGTGAACGTCCGCCTCGCGATAGAGGGCTATCGCCTTGCGATAGTCGCGCATGGAAAAGCGCACGCCCGCGCGTTTATATGCGTAGGCGCGGTCGCAATCGGCACAAAGCTCGCTCGAATCCAAAAAACCGTCCAGCGCGGAAAAGGCGCTTATGGCGGCGGGATAATTCTCCGCCTTCATATATGCGAGCGCTGTGAAATAATCCTCATATAGCAGGCACTCGCTCACCTTTTCGGCGGCGTTTTTATAATCGGCAAGCTGCGTGAACGCCTCGCGCGCAGCCGCATAGTCCCCCGCGGCCAGCAGCGCCTGTGCATTTTCAAAGGCCAGGGCGTTATCACACTCATCGGCAAGGGCGCTGGCATCGCCATAATCGCCAAGGGCGCGGAGAGCGTCGCGCGCGCTGGCATATTCGCCCTGCTCCATTAAGCCCACGCATTCGTGATATTCTATTCCCGCACAGCCTGTAAGCGGCAGCGCGAGAAGTATAAACGATAAAATTATGGCGATTTTGCGTTTCATTATTGCCTTTCATCGGTTGAGGGGGGTGGGGTGCTGCACGGCGGGATGTGGGCATCCCGCCCTACGGGGGATTGCGCAGCCTACAGCGGGCGAACACAGTTAGTCCCTACAATTATACCCTCCCGCCGTCCCCATTTCAACCATTGCAAAATTCACAATATATCCAATATTGGTCGCATTCTATTGACTTTATATAAAAATATGTTTGATATAATTCCTATTATCAATAAGCCGGAGGTGCTCTCATGCCTACACTTAGTGCGAAACGCCCTATCACCATAATTGTGGTGATGATACTGATAGTTGCGCTTGGAATAATCTCGCTCACGCATATATCCTCAACGCTCCTGCCGAGCTTTGAGCTGCCCTATGTGCTCGTGATAACGCGCTATCCGGGCGCAGCGCCCGAAAAGGTGGAAACGGCCGTCACAAAGCCGGTTGAGAGCGCAGTCTCCACCGTGGGCGGGATAAACACCGTGCAAAGCGTCTCCTCCGAGGGGCTTAGCCTTGTTATCGCGCAGTTTGCCTACGGCACCAATATGGACAGCACCATGATTGAGATGGACAGCAATCTCGATCTTATAAAGGGCTATTTCGACTCCTCCGTGTCCTCGCCCATGCTCATGCAGATAGACCCCGATATGCTGCCCGTCATGGTGGCCGCCGCCGATGTTGACGGCATGACGCCCGCTCAAACCACTAAGTATGTAAACGACACGGTGCTTGGCGCACTTGAGCGCGTGGACGGCGTGGCGAGCGTTTCAGCGTCCGGCATGGTGGAAAACACCGTGCGCATTGAGCTGGACGCAAAAAAGCTGGACGACTTGCAGCAAAAATTCAACAAGGACGTCTCCGGCAAATTTACCGACGGCTTTGACGCCATCTCCGATGCGCAAACCGAGCTCGACGATCAGCGCGCCTCACTCACCGACACGCTAAAGGAGCAGCAGGATAAGCTTGACAGCGGCAAGAAACAGCTCTCGTCCGCCAAAAAGCAGCTAAACGACGGCATAAAAAAGCTTGAGCAGGGCATTGCCGCCATAGACGCGGGTCTTGCGCCGGAAGCATCACGCGCGGAGCTTAACGCACAGCTAGGCGAGCTTAAAGCGCAGCTCGCAGCGCTAAAAAAGCAGGAAAGCAAGCTCAAGAACGGCCAAAGCGAGCTTGACGACGCTAAATCAGACGCGCTTGAGAAGCTTGACGAAGCGCAAGCCCAGCTTGACGAAAAGCTCGACGAGCTAAACGAGGCCAAACAAAAGGCGCTCGCGGAAGCTGACGTGAGGGACATGGTATCCTCAAGCATGGTGAAGCAAATTCTCTCGGCGAGCAATTTCTCCATGCCGGCGGGCTATGTTGAGCAGGCGGACGGCGAAAAGGCCTCCGTCAAGGTGGGCAATCCCTTCAGCAGCATTTCAGAGCTTGAGGAGCTGATGCTATTCTCCTCCGGCCTTGACACCGTGGGCGACGTTTATATTAAGGACGTGGCCAATATTGTGCGCGCGGACTCCTCAGACGAGGTGTACGCCCGCGTGAACGGCAACAGCGGCATACTTATAACCATTCAAAAGCAATCCTCCGCATCGACCACGGAGGTAACAAACAGGCTTCGCCAAGCTATGGCGCAGCTTGAGGCCGCGGACGACAGGCTCACGCTCACGCAGTTTAGCGACCAGGGCGTGTATATAAACATAATCGTTGACACCATTGCCAACAATCTATTGATGGGCGCTGCGCTCGCGGTGATAATACTGCTGGTGTTTTTAAGGAGCATAAAGCCCACGTTCATTGTGGCGCTGAGTATACCCATAAGCCTTCTTTTAACGGTGACGCTGATGTATTTTTCAAATATCAGCTTCAACATAATCTCGCTGGCGGGGCTTGCGCTTAGCATAGGCATGCTTGTTGACAACAGCATAGTGGTTATAGACAATATTTACAGGCTGCGCCTTGAGGGCGTGCCCACGGTGCTCGCCGCCATACGCGGCACAAAGGAGGTTAGCGGGGCAATAGTGGCGTCAACGCTCACAACGGTGTGCGTATTTCTGCCCATAGTATTTATGGAGGGCATATCGCGCGAGCTTTTCACCGATATGGGGCTTACCATACTCTATGCGCTCATGGCGAGCTTATTTGTGGCGATGACGCTCGTTCCGGCGCTCGGCTCGCTCACCTTTGACAAATTGAACGTTAAAAAGAGCAGGTTTGAAAAGCGCGCGCTCACGGCATACGAAAATTCGCTTAGATGGGTGCTCAAGCACAAGGCCGTCACGATGATATTCGCGGCCGTGCTGCTTGGTGTAAGCATTTACGGCGCATTGGGCGCGGGCACGGCGTTTATGCCCAAAAGCGACAGCTTCCAGCTCATGGCCAGCGTCACCACCGATGAAAAGCTTAAAACAGCTGAGCAGCACGACGCTGTGGATACATTTATAAAGCGGCTTGGCGAGGTGGAGGGCGTTGAAACGGTGGGTGCGCTTGAGGGCGGCACCGCCAGCGCCATAGGCTTTGGCGGCTCAAGCGCCTCCGGCGGCGGCAAATACACAGTATACGCTCTTCTCAAGGACGAGCGCAGGAATACCTCCGAGGATATTTCCCGAGAAATAGCAAATATATCGGCCGATCTGCCGATAACCGCCGAGGTGACGATGTCCGGCATGGATTTGACGGCGCTCACAGGCTCTGGCGTTGAGGTGGCGCTCTATTGCGACGAGCTTGACGTGCTCCGCTCAGAAGCGCAGCGGCTAGGCGAATACCTTAGCGGCATGGAGGGCATTGCCGATGTTGACGACGGCGTTGGCAAGACCACGCTTGAATATTCAATAGAGGTGGATAAAGCAAAAGCAATGGAGTATCAGCTCACGGTAGCGCAGGTGTATCAATTAGCGTCGGCGGCGCTCACCAATGAAACGGAGGCGACCACGCTAAAGGAGGGCGCACAGGAAACGCCGCTCATAGTTGTTAAGGACTCGGTATATACGCCTCAAACGCTTGGCGATATGCGCATAAAGGCCGTTAAGGACGGCGAAAGCGTGACGCTCAAGCTAAGCGATGTGGCAAGCATAAGCGAAACGGACGCGCTTGAGAGCATAAAGCGCAGCGAGTCAAAGCGCACTGTCAGCGTGACGGCGGCGCTGCAAAACGGATATAACATAGGCCGGGTATCCGCCGAGGTTGAGCAAAAGCTAATTTCATTCAGCTTTGCCGATGGCGTTACCTACAAGCTTGAGGGCGAAAACGAGATGATCTCAACTACGCTCAGCGATCTTACAACGCTCGCGCTCATAGCGGTGCTGCTTATATATTTGATTATGGCGGGGCAGTTCCAATCGTTCCTGTCGCCATTTATAGTGATGTTCACGCTGCCGCTGGCGTTCACGGGCGGGTTCCTGCTGCTGTGGGCATGCGGCTTTGAGGTGAGCGTTATAGCGATGCTGGGGCTGATAGTGCTCCTTGGCGTTGTTGTGAATAACGGCATAGTGTTTGTGGATTGCGCCAATGCGCTTTACGGGGCGGGTCTTGATAAGGCAGAGGCGCTCGTTGAGACAGGACGCAGGCGCATACGTCCCATTTTGATGACCGCGCTCACAACCATACTCGGGCTTGTGACGCTGTGCTTTGGCATAGGCATGGGGTCTGATCTTATACAGCCTATGGCCGTTGTTATTGTGGGCGGGCTTAGCTACAGCACGCTGATGACGCTGTATATCATTCCGGCACTGTATATGGTGATGAGGCGCAAGCCCCCAAGAGTGGTTAATGTGGGGGACTAGGCCGCCGGTTGGCTGCCATTTGAAGCTAAAA
>CAZUUR010000109.1:0-6529 GCA_964622815.1 uncultured Oscillospiraceae bacterium
AAATGGTGCAATGCGTGCCCAAATGATCCAGTTGAGACAAAATCAGCTCGGTATCAGCCTTGAAAACGCTTCCCCTGCTATCCACCACAACAGCCGCGTGCGTTATGGGCGTGACCGCCTTGCTGCAAAGCTCAACAAAGCTTTTGAGCATATCCGCCGGCATATTATCCACGCAAAAGCAGCCCATGTCCTCAAGCCGCCTTAACGCATGCGACTTACCTGCGCCGGAAAGTCCAGTTACTATATACAGCTCCATCTCTTTTTTCCTCCGTAAATATTCAATCTTCAAAATTTCCCCAAAGCTTAATTTCTCTTTCTAATGTGACTCCGCTGTTTTCATACACCTTATCAATCACTATTTGAGTGAGCGAATATATATCGCTCGAGGTCGCCTTATCATAATTGATTACGAAACCCGCGTGCTTTTTGCTTACCATCGCTCCGCCAACCCTAAAGCCCTTTAATCCCGCGTCCTCAATAAGCTTGCCCGCAAAACCGCCAACCGGCCTTTTAAATGTGCTCCCTGCGCTTGGATACTCAAGCGGCTGCTTCGCCTTGCGCTGCCCAAGCAATTCCTCCATGCGCTCATATTCATCGCCAAGGCCCTTTGAAAGCTTCATTCGGGCTGAAAGCACCACTCTTTCAGGCGCACAAAACACGCTCGTACGATAGCCCATATCGCCGCTATTTACCTGCGTCTCGATTATATCGCCCGCTTCGTAGTAGCGCACGGAAACAAGCACGTCTTTTATCTCTGCGCCATACGCGCCCGCATTCATGGCCACCGCTCCGCCAACCGTGCCTGGTATCCCAGCGGCCCATTCAAGCCCGCTAAGCCCTCTTTTCACGCTTTCACGCGCCAATACCGATATTGGCACGCCTGCTGGAACGGTTAAAAATTCGTTATCCCACTCAACGCGTTCGAGCTTGGCTTTGATTTTTACCACAGCGCCCGCAAGGCCAGAATCGCTCACAAGCAGGTTTGTCCCTCTGCCCATTATATAAATCGGCGCATCTATATAAGCGGCGTCGCGCATTAAATTAACAAGGTCGCTCTCGTTCCTCGGAACGCAAAACAGCGCCGCTTTCCCACCCGTCCTAAACGAGGTGTATCGCGACATTGCCGCATTATGCTCAAAAGGATACAACCTTTTGTTATCAAGCTTACCCATATTAGCTATTCTACCCTATTTCTCAATCTTCCACAAGTTCCAAAAGCCGTGCGCGAATATCATTTTTCGCCGCCGCGTCACCTTGCAGCGCCCGTTGAGCAGCCGCTTGCAAAGGCTGCTCGTGCTTTCGGAATAAAAACGCATTAGGAGCGAACAGCTTTACTTCCGCCGCAAATACGTCTTTAAGCGGTCTTGGTGCGTTTTCTGGCAAATACGCATAGTCTGCAACGGGAAACAGTCCGTTTTCAATAAGGCTCTGCTGGCATTTTTGAGATAACATGCTTTCTATAAATGCATGAGCATATTTCTCCTTGGTTATATCCATGGCTTTAGATATACCTATGAATTGAACCTCATTAGTATATCCGCTCAGGGGATACGCCCTAATCTCAAAGCCCTTCGCGTTAGCTTGAAGCCTTATTATATCACCTATCAAAGCCATATCACATATAGCAAACATGGTTTTGCCGGCGATAAAATCATCTATTGGTTTAAGCTCCATTTCAACTCCGTTTATTGCCGCAACGGTCACATCACCTGAAAGCTCGCCTTCTACGCATATATCCGATAATTCTTTGGGCAATTCAAGCTGCTTCTCCTCGCATCTATCCTTATTTACCGCGTAAACATAGCCGGACGCCGCATACACGCACGCATAACATGCTCCCCCTGAATCGCCGAGTCCTTCTGCCCAACCCGATAACGCAGCCCGCGGCAGTACGGCTAACTGCTCTTCATAGCACGCGCCGCACGGAAATGAAATTATATCCGCTCTCTCCCCCTTGTTTATCCTTTCCTCATATTGCTGCATGGACATATTTGTTACTTCAAAGTACACCCCAAAATATTTTTTCTCCATAGCTCTGGCCGCAGCATTTAGCATAGACACAAAGCTGCCCGAGTATGGTTTAAAGCTATTTATGTTGTAAACGTTTATTATCCCGCTAAACGCCTCCTTGGGCTGCGCTTTTATGCCGCTTGGCGTTTCGCGGCTTTCAGGCGGAGTATCTAATTTAAATGTCGCTGAAATAATATATAAGGTTACAATCACAGCAACAATAATTCTTATGGTTATAATCGTTCCCACATTTTTCATGCTGCACCGCCATTTGCATTTTTTTAACTATATGCACATAAAAAATGAAAAAGAGCCCGAATTGCGGACTCTCTATGAAGTATCAAGAATGTCTTGCGCTGTTAAGACGCCTAAGCGTGCGTTAAGATGCCTTATATCGTTTGGAGGAAAACAACAATGAAGATCCGTTACTCCGCTCGACATTCCTTATTTCTTCTACATAAAGATTAGCACTGTGAAACGCTTATTGCAAGGGGCTTTTAGCTGTTTTTGCGCCGATATAATGTTTCTTTACATGTGGTTCACAGTTTGGTCATTATCAATGTGACCGTTATATGATTTCTCCGTTAAAATCGGGGGTATACTCGGACTTGGCCGATGACATTTTTTGCACATAAACATTTTTGAAGCCAAGGTTCGCGCAATAATCCACCGCTCTATCATACTCGCGCTTTAAAAGCTTTCTGTTAAGCGGCGGGAAATCCGCTTCATAGCCCGGAACATACTGGCTCATTAAAGAAATGTGCATTTCCTCGGAAAAAGCGTTCTTGATATAATCGAGCACCGCTCTTGTTTCGTCCACCGAGCCGGGAAGCACAAGATGCCTAATAAGCACGCCGCGCTCAGCGATACCGCCGTGACCTATGCGTAAATCACCCGTCTGCCTGTACATTTCCTTAACGGCTAACGATGCATACTCAAAATAGTTTTCAGCGCCTGAATACAGCTTTGAAATCTTTGCCGAAGCATATTTAAGGTCAGGCAGGTAAATATCCACAAGCCCTTCAAGCAGCATTAGCGTTTCGACCTTTTCATACGCGTTTGTGTTGTACACAACAGGTATGCAAAGCCCTTGCTTTTTGGCCTTTAGTATCGCTTGAGCAATCACCTTTACATGGGGCGACGGGGTTACAAGATTTATATTGTGAGCGTCTTGCGCTTGAAGGCGGAGCATTATCTCCGCCAGGCCTTCAGCGTCATACTCGCGGCCTATCATGCTGTTGCTTATCGAGTAATTTTGGCAAAACAGGCAATGAAGATTGCAGCCGGAGAAAAATATAGCGCCCGAACCCGCCGAGCCGCTTATACACGGCTCTTCATAAAAATGAAGCGCTGCGCGCGCTATATTCGGATTAGCGCGTGCGCCGCAGTAGCCTCTGTCAACATTTCTGTCCACCAAGCAGTTTCTTGGGCATATATCGCATGCGCTCATTTTTTCTTACCCGTGCTTTCAAGCACCTCGTAATCAGCGTCGATGGCGTGAATTTGCGATTCTTCGGTGAGGAAATCATCCTTTAGCTCCTCGGAATCCTTATCGCGATCCTTAAAATGCTCGTCGGCCGTGGACGGGCCAAGCGCTATTGCATTGCACACATATTTTTTGACAGTGAGCGTAAATATAGTGCCCTTGCCAACAGTGCTCTCAACAACGAGCTTTTCACCAAGCTTATCCATAATAAATTTTGCTATTGACAGGCCAAGCCCCGTTCCGCCCTCATTACGGGATTTATCTACCTTATAAAATCTATCGAATATGTGCGGAAGATCACTTTGAGGTATGCCGCAGCCCGTATCCGCAACGCTTATGAGCAACCTGTCATCGTTCTTTACGCTTATTGTAATCGAACCGCCCTTTGGCGTGTAGCGCATAGCGTTATCAAGCAATATAACGAGAACCTGCTCTATTCTATCCGGGTCGGTGAGGGCGTTTGGCATCTTGCCGGCGTTTACGATAAGCTCTATCTCCTTATTAGCAGCGGGAGAGCTGTACCCGCCCACTATATCGTCCACAAGCTCATTTATATCCACCCGTGAAAGCTCCATGTATTCAGTTCCCGCCTGCAAACGGCTAAGCGTCATCATATCGGTAATAAGCCTTGAAAGGCGCATTACCTCATGAAGCATTATTCTATAATAGCGCTGCCTGTCCTCCTCGGCCGTAACCATGCCGTCCAAAAGCGGCTCAAGAAGCCCTCTGATCGCTGTAAGTGGAGTTCGCAGCTCATGGGAAACATTGGCCACATACTCCTTGCGCATTGACTCTAGCCTTTCCATTTCGGTCATATCCTTAAACAAGCCAACAACTCCGGAACGCTTCCCTTTTTGCGTTACAACAGGGGAAAGAGTTACCCAAAGCGTTCTGTCGCCCGCCATAGGCAAGGTGAGCGTTTGTGAAACGCCGGTCAAAAAGACCTCGTCAAAAGCAGACCATATCTTGGGATCTGCAATAAGCTCCTCGCGCTTTTGAACGTTTACTGCGCCGAACATGCGCATTAAGGCCGTATTGTAATGCGTGAGCATGCCAAGCGAATCCGTGGCGGCCACGCCGTCCGTTAAGCTTTGCAATATTAAATCAAGCTGTTTCTTTTCTGTTTGAAGCTGAAAAATCGTCTGAGACAGTTTTTGACAAAGCTCATTTAGCGCATGCGCCAATATTCCCATTTCGCCGCTTGCGCTTTCATCAAGCCTTATATCAAATTTACCCTTTGACATTTTTATGGCCGCATCTGTCATGTCTCTTAACGGTGAAGTCATTTTTCTTACGCCCCAGCTCGTTGCAAGCGTGCAGATTGGCACTATGGCAAGCATAAGCCAAAAGAGCGTCGCGCTCATCTTGCGCGTAACGCTATATACCTCGGCGCTGGACTTTGCAACAACTATGCCAAAAATGCCGTCGCCAGCTCCGGCTGTACGCGCGGCAACAGCAAGCAAATTGCCGTAGCCTTCTATGTAAATGTTTCCGTTGTCTGTTTGAGTGCCCTTTAGAACATCATCAACTGTTGGCTTTAACGCGGCTTTGAGCTTTTCATCGCTCCGCTTTGATATTGCACCGTCGTATGACGCCATAAGCGTCATTGCGCCTGCTTGGTCTACCGAATAGATCATCAAGCCCGAATTTACGGCCATTTCATTTATGAGGCTTTCAAAGGCCGGACGCGACAGTTCGCCCGAGCATACAAGCTCGGCAAGCGAGCATACGAGCTGCGCTTTAGGCTTCATTTCGTTAAGCTTAATCCTGGAATATGTATCCCTTGTGAAAAAAACATAGCCCGCTACCGTAAACGCCGACGCAAGCAGCAGAGCTATGAGTATTCCGGCAACAAATCGCCGCAGCAGAACGCTTTTCATTATTCGACCTCGAATTTATACCCAACGCCATATATCGTTTTAATGCTCCAATTAAGCCCCGTATTATCAAGCTTTGCGCGTATGCGCTTAATGTGCGTGTCTACCGTGCGCGTTTCTCCTGCAAAATCATAGCCCCAAACACGGTTTAGCAGCTGCTCTCTTGTGAACACCTGCCCGGGATTGGACGCAAGCATATAAAGGATTTCAATTTCCTTTGGCGTGCATATAATCGGCGTGCCGCGAAGCGTGACAGAATAGCTCTTTATATCTATCACCAATCCGTCAAATGATACGCTGCCACTGTCCGTACTGGATTGTTCTAAGGTGCGCCTGAGCACCGCCTTAATTCTCGCAACCACCTCTCTGGGGCTGAACGGCTTTACGATATAATCGTCCGCGCCTAGCTCAAGGCCAAGTATTCTGTCTATTTCCTCCCCCTTTGCGGTGAGCATGATGATAGGTATGCGCGATGCCTTGCGGATTTCCTTGCAAGCGTCTATGCCCGACATTTTGGGCATCATTATGTCTAGCACGCATAAGGCGGTATCCTGATCAAGTCCTTTGACCGCTGCCTCACCGTCAAAAACATCAATAGGCTCGAAGCCTTCGGCTTTTAGGTAAATGCCTAACGCCTCATGTACGACCTTATCATCATCGGCTATAAGAATTTTGTTAGCAGCCATGTGTTGCCTCCTATTTAAAATAGCGTATATATGCATTATAACATAATTAGTCATAAATAAAATACTTTGTTTTGCGCTTCACCTTCTCTTCACAATTATTCACCAAAGCTCATGCTTTAGTGAGTGTAAACTCAAAAGCTACCGAATCGAGCGTGTTTAAAGCATACAATTCTTCACCCAAAATATTCATTATTTCCTTCGCTATTGAAAGCCCCAGTCCTGTGCCGCTGCCCGAATGTGACTTGTCAACCTTATAAAACCTTTCAAACACATGGTCTATATCCTCATCAGGTATATGTCCGGGGTTAGTTACCGTGACGTGCAGCTTTCCTTTTTCCTCACGCACCTCAAGCTTCACCTCTCCATGCTCATGGGAATGCTTTATCGCGTTATCAAGCAAGCATATTAGCACCTGCTCCGCTCTGTCCGGATTACTGTATGCGGCGGGGCAGCTTTCATCTATATCACAA
>CAZUUR010000110.1:0-6486 GCA_964622815.1 uncultured Oscillospiraceae bacterium
TATCTCAATTTCCTCATTCGCCGTAAGAAGCGGAACTTTGCCTATCTCCTTTAGGTACATGCGCACGGGATCGTCTATGGAAATGCCTTCGGCCGCTGCGGTGGCTATATCGGTTATTTCTTCGTTTATATCCTCGTGTACCTCTATATCCTCAACAATATCTATCCCCAGCGTTTCAAATTTGTCGTATATGGCCTCTATTTGCTCAGGATCCAGCTCCAGCTCGTCAAGGGTGTCCATAACCTCCTTATAGGTCAATACCCCCTTGGACTTACCGCGCTGGATAAGTTCGGATACTTTTGTGATTTCAGGCTCTTTGCTTTCCAAAGTTACCACTCCTTTATTGTTGAATTTTTCAAACGCCGCGCTTGAGCTTCGCAAGTCGCTCGGTCGCGGCAAAATATTCTTTTGCAAGCTCGCTGTTTGAGGTATCCTTTGAGTATTCCGTCTGTATGTAAATAAGCTCGCTCTGAGCTTTTCTTATTGTCATCGTTTTAATGCAGTCGCTCACGGTGCGCTCTGGCTCTAAAACCTTTATGCTCATGGCTTGAGCAGCGGCGGCGGCGGTTTCCTGGTCGAACTCGTGCTTGGTGAGCCACGAAGGCGGCAGCGTGGGGGATAGAAGGTATTCCTCGTTCATTGCTGCGATAAATTCCCCAAGCGCGTCGCTTGTAAAAGTCAGCTCCGCTCTATTCATCGCGTCCTCTACGCGCTTTGCCGTGTCGCGCGATAGCAGCATGCATGATGCAAGCATCAATTCTTCCTTAACTATCGGGCTTTCCCGTTCTTTACGGGAGGCACTTCTATTATCCCTTAAATTACCTTGGATATTCCCCGCATAATGCTCGGTATCTGAAGGGGCTAACAGCATGCATTGCGCGCGCACGGTGTCCTTTGATATGCCTGAGGTTTTTGAAACCACGCTCGCATATCTTTCTTTTTCAACCGGTTCGAGCGTTCTTATAAAGGCGCACGCCTGCTTCACATATTCCTCGCGCCCGTCTTCTGTCATTAAGTCGAAGCGAGTGGCAATTTTGTCGAGCTTATATGCGTTTATGGGCTGCGCAGCACTTTTTAGGGCGCTAAACTCCTCGTCGCCGCGCTGACGGATAAATTCGTCGGGATCAAGACCATCGGGTATGGTGATTATTCGAACATTTAGTCCGGCCTGCGAAAGAATGTCAAGCGACCTTAACGATGCGTTTTGCCCCGCACTGTCGCCGTCATAGCATACGTATACCTTCTGACAGAAACGCTTTATAAGCCTCGCCTGCTGTGCCGTAAATGCTGTACCAAGGCTTGCAACGGCGTTCGTCACGCCGCCTGCGTTTAGGCTTATCACGTCCATATAGCCTTCAACAAGCAATAAATCGTCAATGCGCTTGCCTTTTTGCATATTTAATCCGTATAGATTCATGCGCTTGTTGAATATGAGCGTTTCACCTGTGTTGAGATATTTAGGCTCGTCGCTGCCCATGGTGCGCGCGCCAAAGCCTATAACCTTGGAATTAACCCCGATTATGGGAAACATGACGCGATCTCTAAAAGCGTCATAAATGCCGCCGCTTTTGCCGCGCTGCGCAAGTCCCGCCTCAACAAGCTCGTCCTCGGAAAAACCCTTGCCCGAAAGCTGCTTTATGAGCATATCCCAGCTTTGCGCTGAATAACCAAGACCAAAGCGCTTTATCACTCCTGCGTTAAGCCCGCGCTTTGTGAAGTAGCTTAGCCCCGCATTACCTATGGGCGAATATAGCTGTTGATTGAATATTATTGCCGCTTCCTTGCATGCAGCCCACAGCCTCTCGCGCTTAGCCCTGTCCTGCCTAAGCTTTTCATCGTCCACTTCCTCGGGCAGCTCCATGCCCACACGGCTTGCAAGCTGCTTTATCGCGTCCACATAGGAAAGCTTGTCCATTTCCATAACGAAGTTTATAACGCTGCCGCCCGCATGGCAGCCGAAGCAGTAATACATCTGCTTGTCCGGATTTACGCTGAACGAAGGAGTCTTTTCTCCATGAAAAGGGCAGCACGCCCAAAATCGTCCCGCTTTGCGCGAAAGCTGGATATATTCGGATACCACCGATACTATGTCGTTTTTTGCAATGAGCTCATCTAAAAAAGATGATGGGAAACGTGACAAATCCTTGCTCCTTTTGCACCCGTTTGCACTTTAAAGCGGACGCCGTCTATTCTTCTGCAAACTTTGTCGATTTCCTGCATTGAAAATAATTATCACGACCATTCTTGAGGCACAAATATTCGCTCAAAATCCTTTATCGCATAAGTATCGGTCATGCAGGCGATGTAATCCGCTGTAACACGTTCCTTGCCGTCCGCATCAATATTATTTTTAAATTCGTCAGGCAGCATATCTATATGCTCAAGATAGTAATTAAAAAGCTCCTTTATCGCGTGTTTGCCTTTATCTTCCTCGCGCTTTGCCGTTTTGTTGAGGTATACCCGCTCAAACATGAAGCTCCTAAGATAGTCAAATTCCTCGGCCATACTCTCAGACATTGAAATTATCGGTTTATCGCAGCTCGCTTCGATAACGTCGAGTATGAGCGAGTTTATCCGCGCGCCGTGGCTTGAGCCTATGCGCTCGATACAGCGCGAGGGAATATCCTCGTTTTTCAGCACGCCAGCGCGCAATGCGTCGTCAATATCGTGATTTATATAGGCTATCCTGTCGGCAAGACTTACAACGCAGCCCTCAAGCGTTGCCGGCTTGCCGCTTTTTTTATGATTAACTATGCCGTCGCGCACTTCAAAGGTGAGATTAAGCCCCCTTCCGTCGTTTTCAAGCTTTTCAACCACCCTCAGGCTTTGAATATTGTGCTCGAAGCCGCCCGGCACGCAGCTTGATAGCGCGTCCTCGCCCGCATGACCAAAGGGCGTATGTCCAAGGTCGTGGCCGAGCGCTATAGCCTCGGTAAGGTCGTCGTTGAGCCGAAGTGCGCGGGAAATGGTGCGTGCTATTTGATTTACCTCAAGCGTGTGCGTAAGCCGCGTGCGATAGTGATCGCCCGCGGGAGCAAGGAATACCTGCGTTTTATGCTTTAATCGTCTAAAAGATTTGCAGTGGATTATCCTGTCGCGGTCACGCATAAATTCCGTGCGCACAGGGCATGGAGCTATGGCGCGCTCGCGTCCTTTTGTGTTGCAGGATAACTGCGCGTAAGGGGAGAGTATCTCGCGCTCCTGCGCTTCAAGCATTGCTCGTATATTATCGTTTTGCATTTTTTTCTCTCCAATCAAAACAGTCATTTTCGTTATTCTACATATTTATTTGTTTTCCTGTTTCTGCAATAAAAAAATCCGCCTTTGCCTGAGCAAAAGCGGATTTGTGTGCGGTTTTTAGCTCTTTGGTGTGATGATGAAGTTCTTCACGCGATCGTAATATTCGGTAACCGTAGTGCTCTTTAGCCATTCAGCGGTCTTGTCCTTATATATTTTGAGCTTTGCGGAATTGAGAAGCTGCTCGTAAAGGAAATCCCGTAGATCCTCAAGCGGAACCACTCCTTCAGCCACATCTTCGCTCCTGTAGATTATGAACGCGCCGCCGCCGTATTCAACAACGCCGCTGTGATCGCCAACCTTTTTAAGCTTCATGGCTTCCTCGTAGATGGCCGGGGGATAATAGCTTTCGGCAACCTCGTTCATAAGATAGCCGTGAGTGGCGTAGGGTTCAACGTTATCTGTGGTGCTCTCGTTATATTCCTTGAGCACTTCGTCAAAGGGAGTGCCGGCGTCTATCTTGGCAAGCGCCTCATTTGCGAGCGCTAAAGCCTTGGCGGTGCTGGCGTCGCTCTGCGATGCGTCGCTAACAGATGCGTCGCTAGCTGATGTATCGCTCTGCGATGCGTCCGTAGAGGAAGCGTCCTGAGCGAATATGGATATAACCTTAACGAAGAAGAAGCCCGCGGGAGCATAAACGGGACGGAGCGTGGTGTCCGGAGCGTCCGCATAGCTCATGTAATCCTCAAAATACTTCTGTGCGTTATCCTTATAATTGGGGGTGTACTTTTCAACAAGCGTGTTGTAATAGGTTTCAACGTCGCCGTCGGGCACGAAAGCATCTTTGGTAAATTCTTTTTCGTATTTGCTCGCAAGCGCTTTTATGCGATACTCCGAGCGCACGGCCTCGGTGTATTGCTCAAGGTTCATGCCTGTGTTTGTTAAAAGATCCTTTTCAAGCAGCGCCATGGCCTGCTTGTAGTAATCGTCCTGCGAGGCGTAGCTGATCACTTTCTTAGCGTAGTCTGATATAAGCAGATTTATTTCGTATTCCACCTGCGTATTGACATTGCTAAGATCGTCCTCCGTAAGCTCGATGCCGGCCTTTTGAGCCTGATCGGCTGTGACGGCGTATTCGGCTATATGCGCGAATACCTTCTCTTGGAATTCACGCACCTCCTCGGCGGTGCCAACGTTGTACATGCTTATATTGCTGTAAGCCTGATAAACTTCATTATAAGCATTTTTGTATGCAGTGTAGGATATCTCAACGTCGCCGACTTTCATTACGACGGGGTTGGGTATCGATGTTTGGCAGCCTGCGAACGCCGCGGCGACCATAACGACTGCGAGTGTCAGAGCCAAAGCGCGCAGTTTGGTAGTTTTCATTGATTCTCTCCTTGTCTTGTTTCTTTGATTGAACTAAGCGTGTTCAAACGACCTATAATATTTTATATAAATACCCTCTTGCTGTCAACGCAGATATTCGTCTATAATGAAACAAGTTGATGTCAGTTGACATAATTTTAACAAACGAGGTCAATTATGCGCCATATACCGAATATTCTTTCTGCGCTCCGGCTGCTTATGGTCGGCGTATTCATATATTTTTTTGTAAACGCCCAGTATGTAGCGTGCCTTATTACTTATGCCGCCGCTTTCCTTACGGATCTGCTTGACGGCTATCTTGCCCGCCGCAATAACTGGATAAGCGATATAGGCAAGGTTTTAGATCCCCTTGCGGACAAGCTTATGCTTCTTACCGCTATCTATTGCTTTTATTCAAAGGACTGGATACCATTTTATATGCTCGCCATCATATTTGGCAAGGAATTAGTGATGATACTCGGCGGAATGCTTCTTTTTCGCAAGAAAATCGTGGTTTACTCCGATTGGTTTGGCAAATCCGCGGCGGGTGTTTTCACCGCCAGCGTATTTGTTACGCTCGCTCGCAATTTTATCCCGCAAATAGGTTCGTGGCATCTTGTGCTTTTTTGGATAGCGATAGCGCTTGCTATTATTGCGCTGGTTCATTACGCTAAAATTCAGGTTTTCAAAAAAGAATCCTCTGAAACGGATAAAAATAGTTAATTTGAGCACAAATCAGCTTTAGCGGCATAACTATAAAGCAGCCTTGAAAAATTGGAGGATGCTATGAAAAAAGTTATGGCGCTTTTGTTTACGCTTCTTTTTGTGCTGTCGGCGGCGATTGCAAGCGGCTGCGAGAAGCAAACAGAGCTAAGACAGGTTGTATTAAATGAGGTTACTCGCTCGGTGTTTTACGCGCCGCTTTATATTGCGGTGAGCAAGGGCTTTTTCGCTCAGGAGGGTATGGAAATTGAAATAGTCACCGGCGGCGGCAGCGATAAAAGCATGACAGCTTTGCTCGCGGGCGATGCTCAAGTCGCGCTGATGGGCCCTGAAACGGTTGTATATGTTGCAAATCAGGGCAAGGAGGATCACCCTGTGATAGTGGCGCAGCTCACGAAGCGCGACGGTTCGTTCCTGCTTGGCCGTGAGGAGGATACAGCGTTTGAGTGGTCGAAGCTAAAGGGCAAATCCGTTATAGGCGGCAGACCCGGCGGCATGCCGTATATGACGCTGTGCTATGTGCTAAAGCAGCATGGCCTAACTCCGGGAGTCGATGTCACGGTCATAGATAACGTCCAGTTCAATCTTATGGGCGGCGCCTTTGAGGGCGGCACTGGCGATTATGTAACGCTGTTTGAGCCCAACGCCACGCTTTTTGATAATCTTGACAAGGGTCACATAGTGGCGAGCGTGGGTCGGGATTCCGGCGAGGTACCATATACTGCGTTCATGGTGTCAAAAAGCATGACTCAGGAAGATCCCGAGTTTGTAAATTCATTTGTAAGGGCAATATCAAGAGGACAGAAATATGTTCAATCGGCCTCGGACGAGGAGCTTGCAAAGGCTATGCAGCCATTTTTCCCCGATTCGGATATTGATACGCTTAAAATAGTGGTCAACAGCTATCGCGCCATTGATGCTTGGACGGACACACCCGTTATGAGCGAGAGCGCGTTCAACCGCCTGCAGGATATTATGGAAAGCGCCGGGGAGCTTACTGCCCGCGTAAGCTTCACGGAGGTTGTTGATAATACCTTTGCTCAAAAGGTGATTGCGGAAAAGTAGCTCGACATGCAAAAAAGGCCGGAGCTTGCTCCGGCCTCCAGACTGTCAAAGAACCCCTGTTTTCCAGAACGAAAAACAGGGGTTCTTGATGTA
>CAZUUR010000111.1:0-6407 GCA_964622815.1 uncultured Oscillospiraceae bacterium
CGGAGCAAGCCCTGCGGGTGTCGTCCCGCATGTTTGAGCCGCCCTGCATGGCGAACCGTGACTACGCGGCAGGCAGCTCGAGCAGCTCACGCGCTATATCGAATTTCAACTTGGAAAATTCATCCGTGGAGGGCACCTCCAGCATTACGAGCACAAGTCTTGCGTCCTCCGGCTCGACCCCCGTCCTAAAGCCAGCGAACCACGATATAACTCGCGCCTTATCGTCGCCTATCTCCGCCGTGCCTGTTTTGGCGGCCACGGTGCAGCGCTTCACCCTTAGCCACTGACCCGTGCCGTTGAGCTTGCTTTTAGTAACGTTTTCAAGCATGGGTATGAGCTTGTCGAGCGTAGCCTGAGTTATTACGTTCTGCTTATACACGCTTGAGCTGCTTCTAAATACAACATTGTATTTAATGCCGTCCACCTCGCAGAACTCGTCCACTATGCGCGGCTGCATTATAGTGCCTCCGTTTGCAATAGCGCCGAACGCCGATGCAAGCTGCAAAGGCGTTACGAGTATTTCGCCCTGGCCATAGCCGCTGTCCGCAAGCATTTTAAAGGTCACCTCGGTATCCTCGTTTATAAGCTGCGCTGATGAAACCGGCAGGTCAAAGGGTATGCTCTCGCTAAAGCCTAGGCTTTCCATAAAGCCGAAAAGCCTTTCTTTGCCTAGCGTCAGCGCGGTATACGCGAAAAATATGTTGTCCGAATTGATTATGGCGTGGTTCATATCGAGCGGACCCTGCCTGTATTTCACAGTGGCGCGCTTTATGGGCGGCCATATCCATGTGCCATACTCGGTGGGAGTCCAATAATCCTCGTCTATATCCTGCGAAAAAACAAATTCGTCGTTTATCGGGAAGGTAACGTCGCTTGCGGCGGTGTCGAGCGCGGCGGCGGCGGTAAACGCCTTCCACACCGAGCCGGGCGGATAGCGGCCCTGCGTAAGCCTATTGTAAAGCGGCTTTGCGGGGTCGTTTAAAAGCGCCTGATAATCCTCGGAGCTGATTCGCCGCGAGAAAAGGTTCAAATCGTATGACGGGAACGACGCCATAGCGTCTATCTTGCCGGTAAGCGGATCAAGCACCACAACCGCGCCCGCCGTTTTTTCGCCGTAGAGCACATAGCGGAGCAGCTCCTCAGTGCGAAGCTGCGTATCAAGATCAATAGTGAGCACTATATCCTGCCCGTCCTGCGGCTCGCGGCGATAGAGCATCCTGCGTCTCGTGCCCTCGGCCGTGCGGATATATATGAGCAGGCCGTCCTTGCCGCGCAGCTCCTTTTCATACTGCTTTTCAAGGCCGAGCTTGCCCACGTTTGAATCGGAGTTATAAAGCCCGTCCTCGCTTGCGCGGCCTTCGTTGAGCGCGGCAAGCTCTTTTTCAAGCGCTTCCTCGCTCTCCGCCGAGACAGGCCCTACATAGCCTATTATGTGCGCAAGCATAGAGCCGTATGGATACACGCGCAAAGAGCCGTAATTGCCGTAATCAACGCCCGCGCCTGCCACGGCGAGCACCTGCTCTATAACCGCCTCGCTTATCTGATCGGGATAATATTGCTTTATTATCGTAAAATCGTCCACCTCGCGCTTGAGCGCTTTTTCAACGTCCGCAACGGTCATGGATAAGAGTGAACACATCTGCTGAATAAATAGGTCTTTATTTTCTATTTTTGAAGGTATGGCAAATACGCTCGTCGCGCCGACAGTTTGCGCAAGCACCTCATTGCTCGCCATTATATCCCCGCGCTTTGCGCTTATCGAGCCCATGCGCACCGTGTCGCCCCACTCCATATCCGGAAAAATGAGCGCCGGAGTCCATTCTATCCCCCACACGCCGCTGCGCCGCACCGCCACCAGCTTATATGCGCCGTCCATCTCGCCATAAGGCTCGCTATGGTAAACGGCGTCGTAATCGGCCGATGTCATTATCTCGCCATCGGTTATGCGGATATTTCTATAGGTGACGGCGGTTATGTCAAGCGCGTCAAAAATATTTGTATAGCGCTCGATAAATTCCTTCTCCGTGAGCTTGTCGCTTTTAGGCGTCTGCGTAAAGTTTTTCACGGTATCGCTAAGAAGCGCATAAGCGCCTGCATAATCACCGTTCTGTATGCACTCGAGATATTTTTCGCACACGCCGCGTCCAGTCGTGTCGCTCTGAGCGCAAGCACAAAGCGCCGTCAGCGCAAAGAAAAGCATCAGTATTAGCGCAATGAGGCGCGCTGCTTTTAAGCTTTTTGCTTTCGTTGTTCAAAGCATCCTTTCATACAATATGTATAATATCATTATACAGCGGCAACAATGAAACTGCAAACGGGCATTTGCCTTTCGGGACAAAAGCCCGCCGCATTTGCCCTTCGGGGCAAAAGCCCGCTGCATTTGCCTTTCGGCGGCAAATGCCTGTTGCGGCAAATGCCCTTTCCAAGCAAAGATTGACACTCTTTGCGGCTGATGCTAAACTATGCGCATGAGAATGGTGGATTATATCGCAAAATCTAAGCTATATTTAAAACGTGCTTTTTCAAGCCTGAAGCAGCGCATGACGCCCAGGCCGACGCAGCAGCCAGGTCAGCGCGTTAAGGCGCGCTTTAGCCCGCCCGTGCCCTCTGGACGCGGCGCGCTCATAATCGTCGTTGACATATTGCTCGTGCTCGCGGTTGCCGCGTCAAGCTTATGGTGCTTGACCACGGTGCTCAAGGAGGACGAGCGCATAACGGTATACCTTGATGCGGACGGCTCGGTCAGCGAGCATTACATATTTGCAAAAAGCGTGGGCGAGTTTATAGACGAAACAGGAATTAAGCTCGGTGAAGGCGACGAGCTTTCGCGCAGCCTTTCCGACCCGCTTGAAAACGGCATGACGGTGAGCGTTACACGCGCCTATCCGGTAGCGGTGCGCAGCATGGGCAACAGATACTTGCTGCAAATGACGGGCGGCACAGTGGGCGAAGCGCTTCGCGAGGCGGGCGTCACCGTCACTGCGGACGATGAGCTTTCTGATTACGCGTTCTCGGATCTCTATCCGGGCATGCAGATAGTTCATGACGACCTTGAGGTGCAGTACACAACCACATACAAGACACTTTCGTATCGCGAGGAGACTATAAAGGACGACTCCATGTATGAAGGCGAGTCAAAGCTTGTGCAGGAGGGTGCTGACGGCGAGAAGCAGGTGACGCAGCGCATAGTGATAAGAAACGGCGTTGAGGCCTCGCGCGAGGTGGTGGATCAGGTTGTGATAATCCCGTCGGTAGACGAGATAACCAAGGTTGGCGCAAAAATACGCTATCAATCGAGCTGGTCGGGCGAGTTTCGGCGCTGGAAAAAGCCCCCCACGAACGGCGAGGGCGGTTGGAGCGTAATGTATGTGGAAGCAACTGCATATTGCACCGGCACTAAGACCTCTACGGGCGCAAAGCCCAAGCTTGGCGTGATAGCCGTAAATCCCAAGATAATTCCGTATTACACGCAGATATACGTCCCCGGCTACGGCTACGGCAAGGCGCTCGACACGGGTGCATTCCGTAATTACGATGGCGGTACGAAAAACCAGATAGATATATGGCTCAATACAGAGCGCGAGTGCAGGCGTTGGGGTCGCAAGCGCAATTTTAAAATATATGTAAAGCTTGACTAACGGCAACGGGGAGAAAAGCAATGTCCGCAACCGAGATAAAAAATTTGCTCAACCAATTCGGCCTCACGCCAAACAAGGCGCTGGGGCAGAATTTTTTGTGCGATGCCGCAGCCGCGCGCCAAATAGCCATTTCGGGCGAAATAAGCGGGCGAAGCGCACTTGAGATAGGACCGGGGCTTGGCTCGCTCACAGCGCCGCTTGTGGAGCTTGCGGAATTGGTTGTGGCGGTTGAAATAGACGGTCGCATGGTAAATGCGCTAAAAGCGCGGTTTGGCGAAAGCGAACGGCTTACGCTCATTCATGGGGACTTCTTAAAGGTGTCCGAGGACGAGTTGATTTCAGCGCTCGGAAGTGAGTGCACGGTGCTGGCAAACCTTCCCTATTATATAACAACGCCTATATGCATGCGGCTTTTAGGCTTTAGCAGGCTTAAAATCAGCAATATGTCGCTAATGCTGCAAAAGGAAGCGGCGGAGCGATTTTTTGCCAAGCCGTCAAGCCGACAATACGGGCCGCTCACCGTTCTTTCGCGCTGCTATTACACGGCGGAGCGGCTTATGACGCTTTCACCCGATATGTATTACCCGCAGCCTGAAGTGGATTCGTGCGTTGTGACGCTCAAGCGTCGCGATGGGGCAGAGTTTGTGGCGGAGCTTGGCGCGGTGCTCGAAAGCTGCTTTATGATGCGCCGTAAGACGATATACAATAATCTCAAGGCCACTTACGGGGAAATCCGGGCGCGCGAGGCGCTTTTAAGCGCTCAGATACCGCAAAACGCACGCGCCGAGGCGCTTGAGCCGGAAGCGTTTGTGAAGCTGGCGGAGGCGCTAAGAGCGTAAAACTTCGTGGTGCACTCAAATGCGGACAAAAACAAGGGTGCAGCAAAAAGCGGAAAATTAACGCTTGACAAGCCTGCGGATTTCTGTATAATAAAATAGCTGACTGAAACGTGCTCGGTTCGTCTAGTGGCTTAGGACACCGCCCTCTCACGGCGGTAACAGGGGTTCGACTCCCCTACCGGGTACCAAGCGAAAGCGCCTATTTCTAGGCGCTTTCGTCATTTTTGCAAGTGCCAGTACCACACTTTATAACACACTTGCTTGTGGCAGCATCAAGCTCCGCGAGCTGCCGCGCGTCGAAGTCACGGACTGTAAGCACATCGGGCGTCATGCCATATATTGAGTTAATGCGGCTTTTAAATCGGAGTCTACGTCTGCATAGAAAAGCTGTGGAAACAATTTGCGTATGTTGATATAATCCATTTAGAATATATTGATAAAACAAGCAAACAGCATAGAAAGGAACGACCATGTTCAACAAAAGTGATATTCATCGGAACGGATTTATGCTAAAAGACGGATTTGCGCAATGCGGCTACGACTGGTGGTGGCATTCGTTTACCGGGCATGACGAAATTACCGGCGAGGAAAAAGGCTTTTTTATCGAATTTTTCACCTGCAATCCCGCGCTTGGCGAAGATGAACCCATTCTTGGTCAACTGCCGGAGAACCAGGCGGCGGATCGCAAGCCTTCTTATGTTATGGTAAAGGCTGGCGCATGGGGCGAAAACGCCGCCCAGCTACACCGCTTCTTTGGGTGGAAGCAAGTTGATTTGTCTCACGGCGTTCCATTTTATGTAAAGTGCGACGACTGCTATCTAAACGAAACGTTTACCTGCGGCCATATTCAGCTCAGCGCAGAGGACATGGCGCAACACCCCGAATATATGTGCAACGCCGGCGAAATGTGGTGGAATTTAAAAATTGATAAGCAGATTGCCTATAATGTAGGCTATGGCGCGAGCAAGCCGCTGCGTGACAGCGAGGCCTTTGAAATGTTTTGGCACGCCGAAGGCATGAAATCCGCCTATTCCGGCGAGGTTATCTACAACGGCAGAAAATATACCGTCACGCCCGAAACCTCTTACGGATATGCCGACAAAAACTGGGGCAAGGACTTTACCAGCCCATGGGTGTGGCTATCCTCCAACAACCTCACAAGCAAAATAAGCGGCAAAAAGCTCAACAACAGCGTTTTTAATATCGGCGGGGGCAGACCCAAAATCGGCCAGCTTGCACTCTCGCGCAAGCTTTTGGCTGCGTTCTGGTACGAGGGCGAACCCTATGAATTTAACTTTTCCAAATTTTGGACGCTTACCAAAACCGATTTTTCCTGCCGCGAAACGGAGACTCAGGTTATATGGCACGTTGAGCAAAGCACGCCGCTGCACCGCATGGTAAGCGATATTACCTGCGAAAAGAAGGATATGCTGTTGGTGAATTATGAAGCGCCGGACGGTTCAAAGCGCCATAACCGGTTATGGAACGGCGGAAACGGGATAGGCACTGTTAAGCTATACAATGGCAACGCGCTGATTGATGAGCTGGAAGCAAGAAATATTGGTTGCGAATACGGCGAGTACGGAAACTGAACAAGAGCGAGATATAAATCATTGCCGACACAATGCCCGCTTGAACTTAAAAATCCGCAACGCTGTTGTGCAAGATTATTTTGCGGTGATTTAGACGATTAGAGCTGGCAGCCAAGGCCAGTTTTGTCCGCAAGGCCTAAGAAAATTGTAACAATTTAAACCCCGCCGCCAAGGTGGGGTTGCTTTTTACAAAGAACGTTGCCCTTCCCCGCTGGCAGCTCCTTTTGAACAAAATGTGTTGCCTATATTTTGCTCCGCAGCACAACACCGTTTCGCGCGAGTGGTGTGCGCATTGACACGATAATTAACATAAATTATAATATTATGATAAGTGAAAC
>CAZUUR010000112.1:0-6405 GCA_964622815.1 uncultured Oscillospiraceae bacterium
AGCTTTTGCGGATCTATGGGCTTTGCAAGGTGGCCGTTCATACCGGCTTGAAGGCTGGTGCGCACGTCCTCCGTGAAAGCGTCGGCGGTCATGGCGATTATCGGCACGGTTTTCGCGTCAGCACGGCCAAGCGAGCGTATCGCTCTGGTAGCGGCCATGCCGTCCATTACCGGCATGCGAATATCCATAAGTATCACGCCAAAATGCCCTGCCTGACTGCCTTTGAAAAGCTCAACGCCCTCGCTGCCGTTGCTCGCCAGCGTCACAACGCAGCCCTTTTTCTCAAGCAGGCTTTTAGCTATGCGCGCGTTGAGCCCATTGTCCTCGCACAGGAGCACCTGTGCGCCTGATAGCTTATTTAGCGCCGCAAGCCTTTGCGCGGCGTCCGGCGTTTCACTTTGCGTGCCTTCGCTGTGTGCACAAAGAACGAACGGGATAGTGACCGTGAACTCCGTGCCCTTGCCAAGCTCGCTTTTCACCCGTATCTCGCCGCCCATAAACTCCACAAGCTGCTTAACTATTGGCAAGCCAAGCCCCGTGCCCTGTGCTCCCGCCACGCTGCCTGCGCGCAGCTCCTGCGTGAAGCTTTCAAATGCGTGCGGCAAAAACTCCTCGCTCATGCCTATGCCGGTATCCCTAACTATAAATTCCGTCAGCGAAATGCCGTTTTCACAGGAAAGCTCCCTTGAAATATAGCTCACCGTGCCGCCCGGCGGGGTGAATTTCACCGCGTTCTACAAAAGATTGACGAACACCTGCTTTAAGCGCACCTTGTCTATCATAAGCCCGCGAGGTACTGCGCCGCCGTTTATCACAAAATTTACCCCGCGCTCCTTGCATTGCTCGCCTATTACAACCTTGAGCGTGCCGATAAATTCCTCACGCGTACACGGCTCGGGATTGAGCGTGAGCTTGCGGCTTTCTATGCGCGCCATATCCAAAACATCGTTTATAATGCCCGGCAGATATTCACCGGAGGCGTGTATCTGCGCTAAATGCTCGTCCTTTTTAGCCTCATCGAGCCCTTGTGTAAGCTCCCTGCCGCTTAGCGCGAGCACGGCGTTGAGCGGCGTTCGCATGTCGTGGCTCATGCGCGAGATAAATTCGCTCTTGGCCTTATTGGCCACATTCGCCGCCGAAACCGCCGCCTCCAGCACTTGCTTTTGCTGCTGCTCATCTTCATATAGGTCGGTTATGTCGCGCGCCACCACCACAATATCCGCCCGCATCTCATCAAGATAGAACGCTTTGGCCTTTTTGCGCTTTAGCTCGCCCTGCCCGCTAAGCTCCCTGTAAGCAATGGTGACCGCGCTCTCATTTTCAAGCGCGCGCACCAAATTTTTGATGTGCATCACTTGGCAAAGCTCCCTATCTTCCTCATATATGCTTGTGTTTATCACGGAGCGCACATGCTCATCAAAATTGATTTGCTCATTAAGCGCAATGCCTTTGTAAGACTCGGCCTTTACAAAATGCGCCGTGCCGGACGCTATATGCACAACGCCTATTAGCTCTATTTCCTCATCGAGCACGCTCTCCATAGCTATGGCGTTCTTTTTTTCAATATCTATATCGCGCGTATAAACGAAGCCCACCACGTCGTTTGAATCGGGCATCTTGATTATGGACGCGTTCGACACCACATAGCGATAGCCCCAGCCCTCAAAATAGCGTCGGTACACCGCCCTAAGCTCCGTTTCGCCACGCGCGAAGTGCCTTGCTATGCCGTCGGCAAAAAACAAGTCCCTCACCGTGTCTCTATCCTCATCGGGCACGCCGTCAAGCAGCTGCTCGTCAAGCTCCGGCGTTATGCGCGCGCCTGAGAACATAAGCGGCCTATCGTTTAATATGGACTCATGCTCCTCTATTATGCCCTTTGTGATATTGATTTGATAGCTCGATACGGAGCTTGCTATTATTTGGCGGCGGAACTGCTGCTCGTTTTGATATTGCAGCCGCGCCTCCTGCTGCAAATCCGTGTTTATGCTGTAGCCTATGGCGGAGGGTCGCCCAAAAAGCTTATCGTCCAAACGGACATAGGTCAACTGCTGCCATTCATAGCAGCCGGTTTCCTTATTTAATATGCGCACCGTACACTCGCTGGTGTTCTCCCCCGCGAAAAGCCGCTCATACATTGCGCGAAGCTCAGGCTCGTCATCAGAATAAATGTAGCCCGTGCCATAGGTAGTCTCAGGCACGCTGCCGGTGTACGCCCTCTTATTGAGCGGCGACACCATTGAAAATTCACCCGATAGCTCGTGAGTATCAAGATGATAAAGCCAAAAGCTCATGCGCTGCGCACGCGCGGCTATCTCAAGCGCCTGCTGGCTGGCTTCGAGGCTCAACTGAAGCTTTTTGAGCTCGTTTATATCGGTGTAGCAGGCATAGAGCTTTATGTAATCCTCTCCACGCGCCGCCACGCTCGCATTTATGCTCAGCCATTTATATTCGCTGCCGGTCGTTCTCACACGGCACTCAACTCGTATGTCGTTATCGCTTTTCCAAAATGACATAAGCTGCCGCGCCACCATGGCAATATCCTCCGGGTGAATGGCATTTAGCGTGTTTGTGCGCACATACGCGCTGCGCTCCTCCCGCTTTACGCCAATAAGATTATAATAGCCGTCGTTTAAATATATGCAGTCCACAACGCCGTTTCTGTTGAGCATGTATATGCCCACGCCGCCCGGCACGCCGTTTATTAGGCTGTTTATCGTGCTCTGCGCTTCAAGGCGCTCCGTTTCGTCCGTAAGATAATTTATCATGGCATGCCTGCCATACCAATTAACCAGCTTGCCGCGCATAAGATATGAGCGACCCGTTGGTTTGCTATAATATTCCTTTATAGTGAAATCCCGCTCGTTGCATTCCTCGAGAAAACATTTTTCACATGGCTCGGAGCAGTTTTTTTAAATATTCATAGCACTTCTTTCCCGAAGCCTCCTCCACCGTTTTGCCAGCGGTTTGAGCCGCGCGCTTATTCACATACAGCAGCTCGAACGTCTTTGTATCGCACAGGTATATGGTCGAAAGCGAATCATCGACAATTAGTTTCGCCAGTTCCTTTTCCATTAGCGCGCACTCCTTTGAAAATAATAAATGTAAAGCAAAAACAATTACAGCAAGTATATATCATTTGTGCCGAATCGTCAACGAAAGCCGAAAAACGTGGCGATTTATGCGATAACGCATTGTAACCGCCCGCAAAACCTGATATGCTAAGCGCAACAATACATCAGATGCAAAAAAGGACGGAGCACATGACGGGCAAAGCGCACACAGGCCTTGAAGCGGTTAACAACTTTTTATATCAATACCTTTCGCGGCGAAGCGTGGAAGGCATGGTTTCGTGCGTAGCGAGCGACGTTATTTTCACGGGCGCTATGGAGCATACGCGTGGCATTGATGAATTTACTGCGCTAATGCAAAAAAAATCACCTCCGCGCCGGAGTCCTTTGACTATGAGGTAACGGACGCGGCTGAAAACAGTCAGGGCGCGGGAGTGGTGACGGTGACGGCGGCCGTTAACGCGCTAATAGGCGCAGGCATGCTCGCGATGCGCTGCCTTTTCGTGGCGAGGCAAAATGGCGATGAGGGCTTCAAGCTTTCGAGCGTATGCTTTAGCGTGGCTAGCCGCATTGAGCATGACGGCGACATTTTTAAAGCCGAGCCAAATAGCGCACAAAGGCAGCATCGGCTTGCCGCTTTGCCAGTTGGCGGCGAGGCCGAGATATGCGCCGCCGATGCGGATCTTCAGCAGCGCTTTGAGATGGTGATGCAGCAAAACGGCATTCGCACATGGGAATATTTCTTTGCCAACCGCTCAATAGTTTACATGGTGGGTAAGGCGGGCGCGGGCATACATGAAACAAAGTGCTATCACAACGTGCCCGAATCCATTATAGCGCTCGCTATCGTGCACCCCGATTCGGTTGAGACGCTGCGCGATATGTACGCGCGGCTTGAGCGCGGCATGAGCAATGTGTCCTGCACAACAAAGTGGCTTGTGGGCGGGCAGGAAAAATGGATACGCACGGATTACACCATAGTGTTTGACAGCGATATGAAGCCGCTGCGCGCCATAGGCTCCGGCCGCGACGTTACCGAGCAGATAAATTCGCGCGCGCGCTTTGAGGAAACCGTGATGTTTCAGGAGTCGGTGGCGAAAAGCTCGCTCATGAGCTTCGTTATTGATGTAACCTCCGGCAAGGTGCTCTCCTATCGCGGGAGCAGCGGGCTTTTTCCGCCCATTTGCACTTATAGCGCGACGGATCTTGTAAGCCATGCGCTCACGCTCATGGCGGACGACGCCGAGCGCGTCAATTTTTTGCGGCGTTATTCAGCGGGCAGCATAATGCGCGGCTATAGGAAGGGGCGGCTTTCCTTTACGGACACGTTCAAATTTGTTTCAACAGATGCAAAGCGCGTGACGATGGAGTTTACCGGCAATTTGAGCCGCGATCCGGACAGTGGGGATATTATCTGCTTCATATATTGCGTGGATAAGACCGATGAAATGACCGCACGCGCCATAATAGACGCGATAACCTCATACGATTTTGATTTTATCGCCACTGTGAATATTTTCTGCGGCGATATGCGCATATTCAAGCGTCAGGGCGAGCAGACGGATATAGCGCTAAGCGGCGCGGAGCTGCTTTTCTCCGATTTTGTGCAAAACGCGCTGGACAACTATATTCTTCCCGAGGACAAGGAGGCCGCCAAAGCCGCCTTTAATATGGCTAATGTATACAGGCGACTAAAGGACGCGCCCATATTTGAGCATATATATAAAACGCGCGACCCAAATGGCGCTGTACGCATCAAAAAGACCCGTTTTGCCGATTATGATCTCAAAAACGGCATGGTGCTATTCTCGCGCACGGATATAACCCAGCTCATAGCCGAGCAGGAAAGGCAGAAGCGGGTGCTCACGGCTTCGCTGAGGCTGGCGGAGAGCGCCAATCGCGCCAAAACCGATTTTCTCTCACGCATGAGCCATGATATGCGCACACCCATGAATGCCATAATGGGCTTTTCCGAGCTTGGCGCGGACAGCGGCGATATTGACGAATCGCGAAGCTATCATGAAAAGGTCAATTCTTCCGGCAAATACCTGCTGGCGCTTATAAACGACGCTCTGGATATGTCCAAAATAGAAAATGACCGCATGACTATAACCACGGCGGCGTTTTGCACACGCGAAATGACGCAAAGGCTGCTGGAGCTGCTCTTGCACCGCGCCGAGGGCAAAAAAGTGAAGCTGAGCATAAGCGTTGACGAGGACGTGCCCGAATTTATGGTGGGTGACAGGCTGCGGATAGAGCAAATATTTATGAATCTTTTGGGCAATTCCATTAAATATACGCCGCGCGGCGGACATGCTAAGCTTCTGCTCAAAAAGGAGTATGAGCGCCATGGCATGGCGGCGATATTATGCACCGTAAGCGACGACGGCGTTGGCATGAGCAAGGAGTTTCAGGAGCGAATGTTCTCGCCCTTTGAGCAGGAGGAGCGCTCGCGCGATAATTTCGAGGGCGGCACGGGGCTTGGGCTTTCCATAGTCAAGCGGCTTGTGGATCTTATGGAGGGCTCTATCTCCTGCAATAGCGTGCCCGGCGAGGGCACAGCCTTCACCGTGCGGCTCTGCCTGCCCGTGGCGCAGCGGAGCGCACTTGACGCCGCCGCGACGCATGCCGCCCACAGCACGGCGTTCACGCTCGAGGGCAAGCGCGTGCTCCTGTGCGAGGATCACCCGCTCAACGCGCAGATAACGCTAAAGCTGCTCACAAAGCGCGGCATGCTCGTTGATCACGCGGAAAACGGCAGCATAGGCGTTGAGCTGTTCGTTTCGAGCGAGCCGCGTCATTACGACGCTGTGCTCATGGACGTTAAAATGCCCGTGATGGACGGCATTGCCGCCACCCGCGCCATTCGTGCGCTCAACAGACCCGACGCTAAGGCCGTGCCTATCATAGCGCTCACCGCCAATGCCTTCGATGAGGATATAAAGCAAACGACCGACGCCGGCATGACCGCCCACATAGCCAAACCCGTGGGCGCAAGAACGCTGTATCAGGTGCTTGAGCAATATATTATATAAATAGGTTAATCGCTGCGGCGATTAACCTTTTAATCGCTGCGCGATTAACCTTGTAATCGCTGCGGCGATTAACCTTTTAGTCGCTGCGCGTGCCTCATCACATATATTTTCAAAAAAACACTTGCATAATCCGCATATATTGGTTATAATACTATTCGCTGCAAATGAGCGGCTAAAATCATATTGCTGATATAGCTCAGTTGGTAGAGCGCGTCATTGGTAATGACGAGGTCCCCAGTCCGAATCTGGGTATCAGCTCCATCATTCTCGGTCAATTTAGATGCAGAGGCAAAAAGCCCAGA
>CAZUUR010000113.1:0-6352 GCA_964622815.1 uncultured Oscillospiraceae bacterium
GGACGAGGTAGTATTGCTCCATAAGGAGGGTGCAACACCCGCGAGCGCAAAGGAACGCAGCATGGAAATGCTCAAGCTCGTTGGCATAGCTATGCCCGATAAGGTGTATAAAAGCTTTCCTCATGAGCTTTCAGGCGGTATGCGCCAGCGCGTAATGATAGCCATGGCGCTCTCGTGCGACCCAAGGCTCATTATAGCCGATGAACCCACAACCGCGCTCGATGTTACCATTCAGGCGCAGATACTCGATCTTTTGCGCGAAATAAAGCAAAAGATAAACGGCAGCATAATGCTAATAACCCACGATTTAGGCGTTATAGCGGAGATGGCGGATTATGTGGTGGTAATGTATGCCGGAAGAATAATCGAGCAGGGCACAGCGCTTGAAATATTTGAAGATCCCAAGCACCCATACACCATCGGCCTTATGCGCTCAAAGCCGTCTGTAGATAAGCAGGTGGATAAGCTTTACAGCATACCCGGCCAGGTGCCAAACCCAATAAATATGCCCGAGCACTGCTATTTTTACAATCGCTGCGAGATGTGCGCCGAAAAATGCTGCGGCGAATATCCGCCCATGCGCAGTTTCTCGCCTACGCATCAAGCGGCGTGCTGGCTTAACGAGAGCGCTAAGGTGGCTGACGAAAGCGCCTGGATTGAAGGGAAGGTACGCTGATATGGATAATATACTCACCATTGAAAATTTAAAAAAATACTATCCCTTGGGCGATGGCTTCGTGGGTAAAAATAAAAGCTATGTTAAAGCCGTTGACGGCGTGTCGTTCTCTATTCCAAGGGGAGAGGCGATGGGGCTGGTGGGCGAATCGGGCTGCGGCAAGACCACGGTCGGCCGCACTATTCTGCGCCTTTTAGACGTTACGGACGGCAAGGTCACATTCAACGGTCAGGATCTTGCCACGCTCAGCCCAAGCGAGCTTAGAAAGCTTCGTCCGCACATGCAGATGATATTTCAAGACCCCTATTCAAGCCTCTCGCCGCGCATGCCGGTTTCCGAGATAATAGGGGAGGCGGTGCGCGAGCATAATATTGTGCCAAAGAATTTGTATAAGCAATATATTATGAAGGTAATGCGCGATTGTGGCCTCCAGCCCCAGTATTTCAATCGCTATCCGCACGAGTTTTCCGGCGGACAGCGCCAAAGGATATGTATCGCCCGCGCCGTGGCGCTAAATCCGGAGCTAATTATCTGTGACGAGCCGGTTTCCGCGCTCGATGTATCCATACAGGCGCAGATAATAAATCTCATGATGGATTTGCAGCAAAAGTTCGGTTATACATATCTTTTCATATCGCACGATCTGTCCGTCGTGAAGCATATTTCGCAGACGGTAGGCGTTATGTATCTTGGGTCTATGGTGGAATTCGGCGCGAAGGACGATATTTTCGCCAATCCCTTGCACCCCTATACAAAGGCGCTGCTTTCGGCCGTGCCCGTGCCAAACCCTCGCCAACACATGAACAGAGTGCTTCTTTCCGGCGATATTCCAAGCCCCGCAAACCCGCCCTCAGGCTGCAAGTTTAGAACGAGGTGCGCACAGTGCAAGGAAATCTGCTCACAGATAGCGCCTGAGTTTGTCGAGGCAGAGCCGGGTCATAAGGTGGCCTGTCATCTCTATTCAAAGCAGAACTAACGGGAGGGCGCTATGCGTAAAAAAACCCCTGACTTCACAGACGACGGCAGGGTGATTGCAAACATGAATATAGACGGCATGCGCTGCTATCGCCCGTCAAAGCGGACGGCCTTTGATGAGTTCGGGCAAACGGTGCGTCCCATAGATATAAAAAAGCTTGATAAGCGCGAGAAGGCGGAGCTTACTTTCGGCTCCGCCTCCGCGCTCATCGTATACGGCATACTCATATTCGGCGGATTAGGCTTGCTTATGGCACTATACTTTAGCTAAAAAAATACAATGGTCATTTATTTGACGGCGTACGGTGTATTTGATATAATATATTAGAAATATAACCCTCGTTTTATGAATGGAGCGTGTTGATTATGCCGCCAAAACTTAAATATTCAAAGGAGCTCATTGAGCAAACGGCTAAAGCCCTTGTTGAGCGCGATGGGATAGAATGCCTAAGCCATCGCAGCATAGCAAAGGAGCTGGGGTGTTCTACTCAGCCTATAATGAGTAACTTCAGCACCATGGATGATGTGCGTTTGGCGGTGCGCAAGCTTGCCGATCAGGAGATTTCCGAGCATGTTCAAAAGGGCATGGCGGAGCATAAGTATCCTATGGACGGAGCGATTTTCGCATATATTGAGTATGCCGCTATGCACCCTAATCTATTTCTGTTCCTTGTGCTTGACGGGCGTAATCAGGCGCACGGCCCGCTGCTATTAACCAAGCTTGATTCAAAACCGCTCATTGGCGACCTTGCAACGAGCACAAATCTTAATGCCGAGGGGCTAAGGCGGCTTTATACCCATTGCTGGTTTTTCGCGCAGGGCATAGCCACAACCATCGCCACAGGCGTGAACCAAATGAGCATGGAAGAAATAGAGCAGTATGTATTCACCTCCGCTCAAGGCACGGCCGCGAAGCTGCGCGAGCAGGGGTATAGGGCGCAATAGCAAAAGGTGCTGCATGTAAAACACGGTCGAGTCAAGACTCGGCCGAGCATATATAAGCAAACCGCCAAAGGCGGTTAGCTTTTGCGAGAACGCTTCGCGTTCTCCGCTCTCAACCGGTGGACGTGCCCATATAGGCAAACCGCCAAAGGCGGTTTGCTTTTGCGAGAACGCTTCGCGTTCTCCGCTCTGAACCGGGGGACGTGCCCATTGTAGGAAACGGTCAGAGAACCAAAGGCTCTCTGACCGTTATGTTTTGCCCCTTTATTCGCTTTTTATCGCTTCCAGCGCAGGTATACGCACCGCCTTGTTTGCGGGATAATAGCCAGAACCCAGTCCTATGCATATAGAGAACACTATCGCAAACGCAATGAGCCATGCCGGAACTACGGATATGCTGTTACCGGGCGATGAGAGCAGCTCCACCATCGCGCTTAGCTCGCTAGCCTTATCCTTTACTGAAATAATGTTCATTATAAAAGACGCCGCAATACTGATAATGCTGCCCGCAATGCCGCCCAAAAGCCCTATTGCCCCCGCCTCCATCAAAAACATCGCGCGTATATCGCTCACATAGCAGCCGAGCGATTTCATAATGCCTATCTCGCGCGTGCGCTCTGATATGGACATTATCATGGTGTTGGTTATGCCAAGAGCCGCCACGAAAAGCGAGATTGCGCCAAGCCCGCCAAGCATGAGCTGCTTTTGCCTTGCTTCTTTTTCCATCGGCTCGCGTATGCTTTCCATAGACTCTGTTTGAAAGCCGAGCTTTTTTATCTTTTTTTCGGTATCTGCCACTTGGCTAATATCGGCAACCTTTACAAGCACGTTTTTGTAGCCGTTTTGCTTGCTTGGCGTTGCGCCGGAGGCGGTTTTTTCATCGGTGAGAATAGCTGCAAGCGCTTTAATATCGAATATTATGCCCTGCGAGGTTTCATAGCCCTTTGAATAATCCTCATTTACTCGTCCGGAGGGCTTTAGCTCGTAAACAAGCGGACTTTTGCCCTCGCTAAGCGACACTTCCATTGTAATGGACATGCCTTGTGCAAACGGGTCAAAATAAGCCGGTGGCGGCTCGCCCTTCGTGCCGTCGTCCTTGTACATGCTGTACAGATCCACAGTATTATAGCCTGGGGGACGCATGGTATCCATAAACGAGTATTCAAAATATTGGCCAAGCAGCACAGAACCATTTGTGTTTTTATCAATATTGCTGCCATTTAGTATTTTATAGCCAAGCTTTTCAACGCTTGTGGCGTCAAGACCGGCAAGGGCGGTATATTCGCATACATAGCGCTTGCCGCTGCCGGCGTAGAGCTTTACCGTGAGATCGTCGCCGGATATTTTGGGCGTCGCGGCCTCAACGCCGGGCAGTTTTTTGAATTGCGCCACCATGTTATCGTCGAGCTTGGCGCCCTTCTTGCCAACGTTTCGCGGTGAAACGGTGATTATTGTAAGATCGCCCATCTCCGAGAGCATCTTTTGCTGCGATTCCTTCATTCCTATGCCTATGGACACCATTATCACTATGCTGCAGCAGCCTATTATAACGCCAAGCACTGTGAGCAGCGTCCGGGATTTGCGCCTTAATAGATTTTGCAGGCAAACCCTTATCAAGTCACGTCTTTGCATAGCGCTACGCCTCGTTGCCGTCGTCCCAGGTATATTTCTTGGCTTTTTTGTGGCGCTTCTTGCGCAAAACAATTATTACCACCGCGATTATCGCAGCTACGCCCGCGCCAATGCCTACTATCAGCCAAATGCTAATTGCGCCTTTTTCCTCCTCCACCATGATCTCCTCTTCCATAGATGGGTCGTACGCGGGCGGCGAAACGGTGAAGGATACGGGTATTTCCTTTGTTTTCACAGCACCTGCAGCATCTTCATAGGTCAGCTTCACAGTAAGACTAATGTCGCCCTCCTCCTGCGGGGTTATAACGAAGTTTATGCTGCCGCTCTTGCCCGGCTCGATATTGCCAAGGCTTTGCAGCCTTGTAAGCGCGTCCACCTCGCCTATAAGCTCGGCCTGCACGTTTGACGCCTCGCTCTTTCCTTTGTTCACATAATTTATGGAAAGGCTGAGTTCCTCTCCTATCTGAGCAATCTGAGGCAGCGTTGGCGCACCTATCTCGAAGCGGTCGGGCTGATATACGGGTATGGATATTTTTTGCGAAAATGTGCCCTGAGAGCGCTTTTTATTATCCACATATTCATATTTGAAGCCTATGCTAAGCTCATGCACGCCGGGCTTAGCATTTGGAAGCGCCAGAAGCAGTACGGTTTGTGCCAAGCTTTCCTGCTTTTTAAGCTCCGGGTAGTAAAATGTGTTGGAGGCGGAGCGTATGGCAAGCCCCTCGCCGGCTTCCACCGTCATTACCACATTTTCAACCTTGTTGCGGCTGCTTGTGTTGAAAAATTCAAGCGCAAGGTCAAATTCCGCACCGGCCGCTATCTGCGTCTGTCCGTAATCGCACTTTTGCAATATTAGATTTGGAGCGGGATTGTCCGGTTGCACCTTGTCTGTCTCCGGCTCGGTCGCCTTGGCGATTATGTTCACCTTGTCCGCCGCGCTGCCCTGAGCCACGGTTTCACCATTATAGTAGCTGAATTTCACCTCCGCCTGTATAGACTGCGACTGCGCGGATATGGTCTTAGCTCCCTTTATTTTTAATGGTAGTGCAACGCTTTGCCCAGCGTTTACCGTGCCAAGCGGGAATGATGACGCGCTTTCCATGAGCAGCAGCCCATCGGATGTGGAAATATGGGCAAGCGTGGCCGCCATTGGCGTGCTGCCGTAATTGGTGAAATATAGTGTCACTGTCGCCGAGTCGCCGGCGGCGAGCGTGGGTATCTCGCTGCGGCTGAGCCTTAGCGCGGGCGCGGGGATATTTACGGCAGGCGTGGAGGTAGGCTGCGGCGCCGAGTATTCGCTGCATTCGCGTATGGTAAGGTCTAGCTGAACGTATGGCACGGACAGGCTGCGCATGCCAATCATTAGCTTCAAGCCATGTCCCGAGCCGGTATATGTGCAGTTTGGCAGGATAACGCGCACAAGCAGCGGGTCTGACGGCTGCGATTCAACGATGGCAGAGCCATAGCCTGAGCCGGTAAAGCTATCCACTATCTTAGTAACGTCAAGATTATCTATGTTTCCAAGCATGGCGGAGGTAACGCCCGTGTTTTTGAGCGTAAGCTCTATATTCACCGTGTCGCCCTTTTGTATGCTTGAAACGGCGAAGCCGGACGAGGATAATATCCTGTAGCTCACTATAACGAATTCGCTGCTCACGCTCTGCGGCTGAGTCGTAGGGGACGGCACGTCGGTGGGCGTTGTTTGTGCCAGCGCGGTGGCGGCAGAGAATACGGTTAAAATAATTATAATGACAACTATTGCTTTTTTCATTTTTATGACCATTGCTTTCGTTTACAAAAGCATCCTTTCAAAATTTAAACCGCAGGTTAAAATTGGTAATTAAGGCAGGGGTTGCTAAGGCAAAATCGCCGTGCCTTCCGCGACGAAAGCCTACGGTTACTTTCAAACTTCTTTTTCCATTGTCTTAATGCTTGTTATTTCGCCGTCTATGAGCGTAACTATCCTATCTGCATAAGCGGCCATTTCCGGGTCGTGAGATACGAGCACTATCGTTTGATGATAGCTGGTGGCAAAGCCGCGTATCATATCCATTACCTCTATGGTGGCCTTTGAATCGAGGTTGCCGGTAGGCTCGTCCGCAAATACTACCGCCGGACGCGATATGA
>CAZUUR010000114.1:0-6342 GCA_964622815.1 uncultured Oscillospiraceae bacterium
CATTACAGACGATGTTGATTTTAAGCGCGACTGCACATATTTTTCCTGCGGCCCCACACCAATGATGCAGGCCGCCGCGCAAAAAGCACATGAAGCTAAGCGCACGCTGTATGTGGCGATGGAAAAGCACATGGCCTGCGGCGTAGGCGCGTGCCTGTCATGCGTGTGCCAAACGAAATACGGGCTTAAGCGCGTCTGCAAGGACGGCCCTGTGTTCTTGGCCGACGAGGTATTCTATGAGTGACACATTAAAAACCAATTTGCTCGGACTGGAGCTTAAAAACCCAGTAATAGCAGCTTCGGGCACATTTGGCTTCGGCACGGAATATGCGGAGCTGTTTGATGTTGGCAGACTTGGCGGTATATGCTCAAAGGGACTCACCTGTGAGCCGCACGTAGGCAACATGGGCGTTCGCATGGTGGAAACAGCGGCGGGCATGATGAACAGCATAGGCATGGGCAATCCGGGCATAAAGCACTTTAGTGAAGTTGAATGCGCAAAAATGCGCTCCTTCGGCTGCGCAGTGATAGCCAATCTCGGCGGTGCGACGGAGGAGGATTATTGCGAGGGCGCGCGCATGCTCAATGATGCCGATATAGATATTCTTGAGGTGAATGTCTCCTGCCCCAACGTTAAAAATGGCTGCATGGCCTTTGGCCTCTATCCCACGGCCGCAGGCGCGGTTACCGAAAAGGTGAAGAAAATATCTCGTCACCCGATAATGGTGAAGCTAACGCCAAACGCAATAGATATAGAGGGGGTTGCACTCGCTTGCGAGAGTGCGGGTGCGGACGCAATAAGCCTTGTGAACACATTTCTTGGCATGGCGATAGATGTAAAAAAGCGCAAGCCCGTGTTTGAAAACATATATGCAGGGTTATCAGGCCCGGCAATAATGCCAATAGCGCTAAGGCTCGTCCACAGCGTATGCAAGCGTGTTAGAGTGCCTGTCGTGGGCATGGGCGGTATAGCCACGGTCGAGGACGCGCTAAGCTTCATAATGGCGGGCGCGACGGCGGTGCAGATTGGCACTATGACATTTGCCAATCCCTATACCATGCTTGAGATAATCGACGGGCTTGAAAAATACTGCATAGAAAACAAACTCGATAACATACAGCAGCTTTGCGGCGCTGTACTTGATAAATAAGGAGCTATTATGAAAGAAGCGATAGAAATATTAAAAAGCTGCGACGCTTTTCTCGAAGGCCATTTTCTGCTCTCCTCTGGTAAACACAGTGGCGGCTATTGCCAGTGTGCGCTGCTGCTTCGCTGCCCGAAAAAGGCGGAAGCGGTGCTTAAAACCGTTGCTGAGCAGGTGAAGGAGCTAGGTGTGACAAAGGTGTGCGGGCCTGCGATGGGCGGCGTTATAGTGTCGTATGAGCTTGCAAGGCAGCTCGGCGTGGAGAGCATATTCACAGAGCGCAAGGACGGCGAAATGCAGCTAAGGCGCGGCTTCACCGTAAATCAAAACGATCGCGTGCTCATAAGCGAGGACGTAGTTACAACTGGCAAATCCACAATGGAAACCGTGCGTGCGCTTGAAGCGCTGGGCGCGAAGGTTATCGGCGTTGCCTGTATAGCCGATAGGCGTGCTGACGACTGCGTGCTCAAGCTGCCTGTATATGCTGCGGTGAGGCTGAATATAGAGGCTTACGACCCTCAGACTTGCCCAATATGCAAGACCGGTGCGCCATTGGTTAAACCAGGCAGCCGCGAACAGCTATAAAAAAAGCGGAGCGCTCTTGAACGCTCCGCTTTTAAATCATCAGTATAATTCGTTTTGTGCAATAACGCCGTTTGCTATGGCGTTATTCTTTACTTCCTCAAAGAAGCCCGCGAACGAAATCTCACGATACGGCCCAACATAGAATATCTCAAGTATGCCAAAGGTGAGTCCGGATAAAAGCTGCCAGCCTATAAACGAAAGCATCATTACGAATAATTCGCCTTTATGCCCGTTCATCATGCGCATGGAAAGCTTTATCGCCTGCGTTGCAGGCACCTTGGGGCAATCCGCCAGTATGTAGGGAGTAGCAAAATAGGCCAGCATCTTTATTATGCCGGGAATGATGAAAAGAAGGCTCCACAGGAAGGTGAAAAGCTCCATCCATAGGTAGCCGCCCAGCTTGCGGCCAAACCCGTCAAACCCGCTGCGGAACATCAGTTCAACGCTCACTGGCTGCCCGCGATACGCGCTCAGCGAGAAAAATGCAAGTCCGATAAAAAGCGAAGGAGCAAGCACTATAGCAGCAATACCAAATGTAAATCCGCTCGCCGCGCCTATTATCACCATAGTGAGCACATATACGCCCACGCAAGTCCAATATGATTGGTTAAAATACCATTTCGATTTTTCTTTTATCTCAGGCCTTGTTTTCATAGACATACCTCCTAAAATTATTGCTTAAATTATATCACACATTGCATGATTGCACTATTGAAAAATGTTTATCGTGCAATTAAGCGCACAAACTGCTTGAGTGTTTGCCGTTATCTATCAGTATACATGATAGCCAATGGCATACATGCAGCAGTAAGCGAGCGCCGCGAGCGAGCATACCACGCTTACGGCGGCGTCCGCGCGTGGATCGTCTGTGAGCAAAGTGAGCGCAAAGGGCAGCGCAAAGCATGCCGCAAGGTATCTTGGTGCGCTCAAGAGCCATGTAGCGCCTATGCACACGGCAAAATAAACAAGAAAATACGCCACATAGCCGGCGCGCATGCGCTTTAGCTTCTGTGCCGGCAGCACTATAATCAGCGCCGCGAAGGACATAATAACATTGGGTATCCAAAGCGCCCATGCGGAGCTTACATCGCCATTGGCGAGGCTTGTAAGCATGAGCTCGCTTTGATATGCGGCAGTTGAGAAAAACAAGCCAAAACCCTGACTCCAATGCTCGCTTTGATAGGCCGCGAATGTGAGCATATTGCCGGTGACCCGATAATTAACATATAAATAGCCCGCAAGCCCAAACGGGATTATCAAAAGCGAAAGCCCTCCGAGTATAAGCCGTCGCGTCTGCTTTTGTCCGTCACGCCTTACCTTTAATAGATCGGCTATGTATTCGTATACGGCAAAGACTAAAATAATCACGCCAAGCGAGCGCGTAAAGGCCGAAAGCGCGCCGAATACAGCGCCGAAGAAATAATGCTTCTTGCGTATTAACAACACCGCCGCGAGCGTGAGCACTAAAAACAGCGCTTCGGTCATGGGCGCGGCGAAGAAGAATGAGCCGGGGATTATCAGCAGGTATCTTACGCACCTTAGCGCGGCGCGCCTGTCAAGATCGAGCGCCGCTATTTCATACATCAATATGCCCGCTATCATGCATGAAGTGTTTGAAATGAGCATGGCTGAAATAAAGCTATCGTATGTTAGATAATTAACAAGCCTTATTACGAGCGGGTAGAGCGGAAAGAATACTATGTGAAAGCGCGCATCGCCGCTTGTTACATACCAGTTTTCGGCTATGCCCATATAGCTTGGCGAATCGCTTCTTAGCCATATATCGCGGAGCGTTTCAAATATGCCGCCGGAGTAGCCTTGAAATAGCGTATGTGCCGCGTATGCGGCGGCATAGAGCACGACGCGCGTTATCAGCACAAAAAATATAATTGAAAGCCATGGGTGGCGGCGCGTGAATCTAAGCGTGCGCTTGCCAAGAAGCGCGTCGGGCGATATGGGCGCGTCCAGTGTGAAGGCCTCCACCGTGTTTGGTACAAGCCTTAAAAGCACCGCGCCGAAAAGAAATGCACTCAAGGCGGCCGCACCGAGTGAAAGCAGCGTGTGCTGGGCGGTGAGCGCCCAGTATGCGTATGCGGCGGCGACGAGCACGGCAAAGACTATACATATTGTTCTTTCGATTTTTCGCATGCGCATATTATACCATAATAAAGCGCGCAAGTACATTTGTTATGTACTTGCGCGTAATTTTAAAGGGTGTTGGCTATTGAGGTGAGTAAGCCGGCTAAAGTAGCGCCGAATATCACTATGAACAATATGCTTACAACTATGCTGATGAGCAGCCATATAAGCTTTGCCTTCGCCCAGTTGCGCCTGTTGGGGTTCTCGCTGCTGCTAAATGCCCACACAAAATATAGTATCAGTCCAACGAGCGGAATAGCGGCGAGGAAGTCCATAAGCACAAATTGGCCGGTTGAAAGCGGCTCACAGCCCTGCTGATTATATTGCGGCTGCTGATAAGGCTGTTGGTAGGGCTGCGGGTTCACCGGCGGCGGAGGGGGCGTGGTGTTGGCAGTCATGGCCGCGCCGCAGTTGGGGCAGAATTTTTTATCGTTGTCAACTTCGGCATGACAATTAGGGCATATCATAAAAGTACCTCCAATTTGCAAAAAATTCAGCTTTCGCTTGATTACATAATATCACACATAATGAATAATATACAAGTGCGCAAGCGAATTATGGACATTACTTGAGAATACTGTTATAATTTGAATAGAAAATCAAGGAGAGCATGCATGAAGAAATTACTAGCGTTTGTTTTATTGCTCGCGCTTTTAATGATGCCTGTGGCGTCATTGGGCGATGCGGGCGGCTTTAGCGGCGATTCTGATTGGGGCGGCGGCTCTGATTGGGATAGCGGTTCGGACTGGGGCGGCAGCTCCGACTGGGATTCGTCCGACTGGGGAAGCTCAGGCGGCGGAGTTTACTATTATGATAGCGGCTCGGGCGGTTCAGGCGGTTCTGGCGGAGGAATCATTACCGTAATTATTTTAATAGTTGTGGCAATAGTGGTACTGTCAATGCTTAAAAACGCAAGAAAGTCCAATGGCGGCGGCCAAAATCACCAAGCATACGCGTCCACCGCTCCTTCTCCGGCGCTTGCTTCAAATATGGCGGCGCTTGTAAATAACGATCCGGATTTCAGCGAGGAAGCATTTAAGGCTGATATTGCAAACGTATACATTCAAATGCAGAATTGCTGGCAGAATAAGGATTGGGAGCCTATGCGTGCGCATCTTACCGATACGCTCTATAACCAAATGGGCCGTCAGCTTGACGCGCTCAAGTCCGCGCACCGCACTAACTTTGTTGAGCGCATATCCGTGCTCAGCATAGACATAGTAAATGTTGTTTTCACAGGCGGTAACGATGTAATAGACGTGATACTAAAGACCCGTATCACCGATTACACGGTTGACGATAACACGGGCAGCGTTATAAACGGCGATAAAAACGCGCAGCTTTATATGACCTATAAGTGGACGCTTATCCGCTCCACAGGCACAAAGACTGTGAAAAATGCCGGTGTTGAGCAGCTTCATTGCCAAAGTTGCGGTGCGCCCATAGCTGTGAACCACAGCGCCAAGTGCGAGTATTGCGGCGCGATACTCACAAGCTCGCGCTACGGGTGGACGGTTTCACAGATACAGGGTATATCACAAAGAACACAGGGCTAAGAAGAACTTTAAAGCAGCGGGCGCGTCAAGACGCGCCGGCTGCAAAGTGTACACAAACCCTATATTATGAAGGGAAGCTTTCTAAAGTGAAAGCAATGGTAATAATAATGGACGAGCAGAGACTTTTAAGATTTCGCAAATATACTATTATCGCGTTTTTATTGGTGCTTGTTGGCGCGATAGTGTACACGATAACTCAGATCCCCATAGCGCTTGAGCCTGGATATGAATGGTCGGCCGCGATAAATGCAGGTATAAACTATTTCGGGATTCCGCTTCTGTTTACCTTCGCGCTTATGATTATCTATATCATTCGCGCCAAAGGGATAAAGAAATAAGCAAAAAAGGCTGTAGCAAAGCACGGTCGAGTCAAGACTCGACCCTACAGGCTGCGTTGAAATTATCACCACAATATCTCGCAGGTAACGGTCGAAGAACCTAAGGTTCTTCGACCGTTACGTTTTGCTGCAGCCCCTTTTTTGCCTACGCGTTAGCCCTATTCCGACGCCGCCCCCATTGTGCCGCTCCGCTCAATTCCGCCCTCACTCCCACTTTATCGCCGCGCACCTTTCGCCGCAGGTTTCAATAAGCTCCGATACCGTTACAAAACCATATCCCAGCGCAATAAGCTTTGGTATGCACTCCTCAAGCGCCGCCACAGTGGACGACTGCTCGTCGTGCATAAGTATAATGCACTCATCATGCGCGTTGTTTATAACATATTGCGCAAGCTCATCGGCGTTGCGCGGCTTCCAATCGCTGGTATCCACCGTCCAAAGCACGAGCGGATAATCAATGGCTTCGCGCACGGTTTTATTGTAAAAGCCATAAGGCGGACGCACCAGCTTTGCACCATGCCCCACCACGCGCTCAAACTCCTTGTTTGCAAGCTCTATCTCCTCGGCACACCGCGCCTT
>CAZUUR010000115.1:0-6329 GCA_964622815.1 uncultured Oscillospiraceae bacterium
AATACTTCTGAATATATGAAGCGCTGGATTTGCCTGTTCCCATACCTTTTCATCATAAATATCTGCATCTTCTGGTGCTTCATATATTACCGGATAGAACGTTTCATCCTTAACAATTCCATCTAATATCTTTTTTGCATAGGTATATAACTCATAACATATCGTATTTGTTTCAACACCCGCTGTCGTGATACTTATTAGTAATGGTTGTTTCCTTGCACCTTGACTTGTTTTCATCAAGTCATACAGTTTTCTGTTTTTAGCAGCATGAATTTCATCGTAAACTACAACATGGGCATTGAAACCATCTTTAGTATTAGTTTCAGCTGATAATGCCTTATAAAAAGAATTGGTTTCTACTCTTACAATTTTTTTCTGTGATTCTAATATTTTACATTTCTTAAAAAGAGTCTTATTCATCCGTATCATTGCCGCAGCAGCATTAAAGATTTTACTTGCTTGTTCTCTATCATTGGCACAGGAATATATTTCAGCTCCATATTCATCATCTAAAAATAAAAAATAAACCAGCAAAGCTGCAATTAATTCTGTTTTTCCATTTTTTCTTGGCAAAAAAATAAACGCTTCTCGATATTGCCTAGTTAAGTCTTCGTTTAGCGTCCCTATTAAATCTCTTATAATTTTATCTTGAAATGGAATTAAATTAAATTGCTTTCTTGCGAATTCACCTTGTGTATTTTTTAAAAGTTTTATAAACTTGATTGCAGTATCGGCTTTTTTTGTGTCAAGAACCATTTTCTATTCAAAACCCTTCAAGAGTTCTTCCATTTCATCATCGCTTGTATCACCAGGTAGTTGCATTCTACCTCTTGATGATGGAGTAAGTCCAAATTCGCACATGAGTTCTTTTGCTAATTTCAAATATCTATGTGCAATTGAAACTTGTGGTATTTGTTGAACATAACCACTAGGAGTTTTTATAATAGTTGAGTTTGCTTTATCTATTTGCATTTCTGCTTCTTTATATCTACTCCAACATTTACAGTAAGCTTCAAGAGCGGATGTATCATTTTTCTTTAGCAACCCTAAATCAACAAGAATCGGAGTTACTCTTTCCCATTCTTCTTTTGCAATCTTGTCATTCTTTATCCAATCTGGTATATCTAATTCTTCACGCGAATTAAAAATCGGGATACTTTTCTCAAACTCAATTCTATCTGTAATATCTCTTTTTCCGGGATTATCATTTGCAACGTGTATAACTGTTGGTTTTGGTTTTGGTCCTCGATTCATAATAATCCCTCCTAGCTTGTTATTTTATCTTTTCCCTCCATTATTTCTTCATATGAATATTCATTACCCTCTCGTATTAGTCTAATATTCTCTTTACCTACAAACTCTTTATATCTTGTTACTGTTGCATCTACATATTTTTCATCCAGTTCAATACCATAAGCTATTCTTCCTAGTTGTTCGCAAGCAATAATTATTGAACCAGAACCGCAGAACGGATCGAGTATGAGATCATTTTTTTGACTTGAATTTTTGAGTAACTTACCGAGTAAAGTAATTGGTTTCATTGTAGGGTGTAAATCACTGCTTGTTGGTTTATCATTATAAATAATTGTTGTTCTCTCGTTTTCTGCATCTACGACTTTTTGAAACAATTCCACAAGTTCACTCTTGCTCATTTTCTTAGGATTGAAAGTAACAAAATCATCTATTACTGTATCCTTATCTCTGTCGCCATACCAACTATGCGCCGCTCCTGATTTCCAACCATATAATATTGGTTCATGTCGCCAATGGTAATCTTGTCTACACAATACCATTCCGTTTTTAACCCATATTAAACATTGTTTTAAATCTATGCCAGATTCAGTCATTGCTTTTCTAAAATTTACTCCTTCAACATCTGAGTGAAATACATATATAGGAGAACCTGGTTTCATACTATTGCAAGTACATTGATAAAATGAAAGTAGAAACTTATAAAAACTCTCGCTTGATGCGAAATTATCATTCTTTATTTTCATTCCGTTACTGCCTTCGTAGTCCACATTATAAGGTGGATCTGTTATTACAGCATCTACCTTTTTGCTACCTAATAATTTGTTGTATGTTTGTGGGTTTGTAGAATCACCACATATTAATCTGTGACTACCTAGTTCCCAAATATCACCCTGTTTAGTTTTGGGTAATTCAGGAGTGTTTTTATCTAAATCAAAATTATCTTCCTTGACTTCTTCTATTCCAAACATTTTTGAATATTCTTCACTATCAAAACCAGTTAATTCCATAACTCCTATAGTATTTAATTCTTCTAATAAAACTCCTAGTTTAGATATATCCCATTCACCCGAAATTTTATTAAGGGCAATGTTGAGTGCTTTTTCATCATCTTTAGACAAATCAACAATTACACACTCTACTTCTTTATACCCCATATCTTTCATAACTGTAGCTCTTTGATGTCCACCAATTATTGTATTGTCATTATTTATAATAATTGGATCAACATATCCAAAATGTTCTATTGATTTTTTTATCTTTTGATATTCTTCATCAGCTGGTTTCAATTCTTTTCTTGGATTATAGTCTGCATATTTTAATTCTTCAATCTTTATTTTTTGAATGTTCATTTATTTATTCCTTTCTTGCAACAAAAAACTAGCAAATTTGCTAGTCCTGATTTTCTTCATTATTTAATGTTTTTCCAGTAAACTCTTCATAAGCTGTTTTCAACAATTCCATTATTTTATCTTTTGACTCAGTAATGTCATTTTGTTTTACTCTTATTCTATATTGTGACCATTGATTGTCATATGCTAATTGATCCAGTTCAGATTCATTTAAGAACTTGTCTGTAGTTTCATTCCTTTTTATTTTAAAAGAAATTTGTAGAGTTTCTCTTCTTGGCGTAAATGTAACAAAGTTTTTTGCTACATCGTTTTGAGTTAAGCCAATATAATGTTTATTATATTTTAGATTATATCCTTCAACAAATTCTTCAATATAAGATAAGATTTTATCAGTTAATTTTACAGTATCTTTTGATCCTCTTTTTTCCCAATAAAGTTTATCTACAATTTCACCGGCTTCTTGTTCTTCATCTGGTGTTATTAAATCTAAAACCTTGGTAAAATCCAATCCGATTTCATTTCCATATTTTATTGCTTTTAATTGTATAGCCATAATTGGAATTGAATTATTAAATAAAGAGATTACATTAAAAAATCTATTTGTAATATCTTCTGCAATTATTACAGCAACATATTTATAGTTTGCATTTCTCTTTCTTTCGTTATCCCAATATTCAATAGTCCTTATGATATGCGTTTCATCAGTTTTACCTAATTGTAATTCGACTGCGTATCTAGTGTCACTAGCGTCATCTTGCAATAGAATATCTAATCGGCCACCTGATTGTTGTATTTTTTCTGATTGTCTTAAAGTCAAGTCACCAAGTCCTAATATACTTGGATCTTCTTCTATTTTTTGTTGAACCCATTTTTCATTTATTTCATTATGATTTTTTAATGATATTGTTTCTAATTTAATATATTTTTCCATATAAGCCCTCCACCATTTATATTTTATCATTTTTCATTTAATTTTGATACCCCCCCTTATGAAATACGCGATTTCACACACGTAGCTGGGGGCCGTTTTCCTTGCTATACGTCGCCAGATTTCAAGTGGTGGGGGCTATGGTCTATCTTGTTGTGGCAAGCTTCACAAAGGCTCTCTAAATTGTCCAAATCTAGCCTTTTATTATAATCTATCTTAATTGGTATCTTGTGATGCACCATCTCTGCTAGTTTAATGATTCCTTTGCTTCTACAACTAACGCAAAGATAACCATCTCTTTTTAGTACAATCATTCTCAGCTGTTGCCATTCTTTACTATAATAAAAGCGAACATAATCTTTATCAGTTCGCTCTTTGTTATACTTATTAATTTCTTGTTTATGTATTTCGCAATATCTCTCTCTAGTTAGATTACTACAATTAGGTTTATAACATAAATGAAGTGGTTTACTCGGCATCTTCACATCTTATGTCTACTAATTCTATACTGTCTTCTTCAACAGGTCTAGTATGTATTATAATGTTCCATCCTGATACATTTGTTTTAAATTTAAAGTCGCCAATATGTTCTACATCACCAACACTTATAAATATGCTTTCAAGAAACTCCTTAATTGCATTAATATTATTTAATAGTCTTATTTTCATTTTTTATTCTCTTTATTTCATCTAAACTCATTGTACTAATTAACTGGTGAAACAATTTATAATCAGCATCACTAAATCCTATTATTTTACTTTTACCTGCTTTAACGAAATTTATTCCAATTGTAACATTTTTATCATTGCTCATACACGATTCAAATACTTTATCTTCTTTATTTAAACCTACTATTGTTACTGATGTTTCTTTTTCTTTCATATATCCTCCTAAATTTTTAGTTTATCATTATGTGTAGCATTCCAATTTTCTATTGCCCATTTATTGCCAGATGATATGACTTGGTTTCTTCTACGTTGTTGTGGATTCTGTTCAATAGTTCTTTTTCTAGAATTTAAATATAAATCAATTCTAGCAGGTATTACTTTCCTATCATTGCAATCATTACAACATCTTCCTTCTTTTATCGGTTGGGCATTGTTTCCATATAAATTTTCACACTCTCTACTGCATATACAGCATTTTGGATTCTTCATACCATTATCTTCCTTTCTGTATAACAAACAATACCGCAAAGCATTATTAACATCCAGTAAATAGCAATCAAAAAGGACTTATTTAAAAATAAATCCTTAATTCTGCTTAGTGCTAGTCAGGAGGACCAGAACATCCGTAGTAGAACATACTACTACTTTATCATTATACTACAAGTAAAAAACTATAAATGACCTATTTTTGAACTGTTTTTGAACTACTATTTTCTTCTAACAATATTTCTAAATGTTGTATTATAGCATCTTTCTTTTGTTTTACTCCACTTACGGTAATATAGTCATCGTATTGATTGCGATATTCTTTGTTAAATTTTCTTGTTATGATATGCCACTTATCTTTTTCTTTATATTTTAGTTCTAATATAAACCTATCTTCTGCAGATAGACTATTAAGTAATATATCAACAAGTTTAATTTTTTTCTCACATTCTTTTATTTTTAGAGTTTCTAGTCTGACTGATTCTTTTATTGTTTCTTTTATCTTTTCCGACCTTTCAATTATTTCTTCTGTTGGTGATGCCGGTTTTTTTATCTTTTGTATGCCAAGATTTTCTTGTCTTTTTTTAGGATAAAGTTCATTAATACCAATAGCATCTTTTTCTAATATTACTAACCATTCATCAATTTTAATTTTTGAAAATTCTATTAATAATATGTTTGCTTTATAATCTTTTAATAAATTTATAACCATAGGAATTACTCCAAGTCTTCAATTATTTTTTTTACTTCATCAAGACTTGTTACAATTTGTGCTTCTGTACCTAAAAGAGCAAATTTAGCAAGTGTAACTGATTGAAGCATTGTTGGCTTCCCGGTTGGTGTTTTAACTTCAAGACAAATAAAAAAAGACTTTTTGCCTTTCTGTATAACTGCCATAATGTCAGGTAGTCCTTTTGTCCCATAAACTCCACCGTGATTTTTCCACGCATAACCTTTAAACCTTTTATTTAATGTTGGTTTATTTATGTATTCTATAATTTTTCTCACTATCCCTGATTCTTTCATTTCATCCTCCTTTTCTATAAATTGAACGGATTGTACACTTGAACGCATTTTTATATACCATCTATATATATTGTTTTTAGTATATTTATAATAATACTCTCTATATAATATATATAATTATTTATAGTTCAATTAGTTCAATATAATAAAAACCCTTTATTTTATAAGAATTTTTGTTGAACGATTGCCTGAACGTTTCTTGAACGATTGAACTCATTTACTTCGATTTTGTTTGTCTATCCACTCAAGTTCACAGCATTCATCAAATTCTCGTTTTTCAATTCTATCAACTTCTTCTTCAGATAGATTAGAAAAATTTTCTTCAACCATAATTGCTATGTAAGTTGTAGTTACAAGACTATTAGTTCTTCGAACTGTATTTCTATTTTGACTATCTTCTACCAATAGATACCCACGCTCTCTAAAACCTTTTAATGTTTTTCGATAATTGTACCCTTGTTTTATTAATTCATTTTGCAGAATGCTAGGTTGAATGAAAAAATAATTCTTATCATTAATCTTTTCTCTAAAACCATATATTAGCGTTTTTGACATTTGACTAAAATAATTCAAATTTACAAGCACCCAGCTTTTGAGCCATGTATATGCTTTTTCTA
>CAZUUR010000116.1:0-362 GCA_964622815.1 uncultured Oscillospiraceae bacterium
TGAAGAGGTGCTAAAGAATGTTTAATCAAATGCTAAAGGACGTACTTGCAGCCTACGGCCCGAGCGGCCGCGAAAAAACGGCCGGCAAGGTGATAGAAAAATATGTTAAGCCCTGGTGCGATAAAACCTATTTCGATGCTTTGGGCAATCTTATAGCTTATAAAAAAGGAACCTCGGGCAAGAAAATAATGCTCTCCGCCCACATGGATCAAATCGGCCTTATCGTAACGGATATAGGCGAAAAGGGCTTCCTGCGCGTAGCTAACGTGGGCGGCGTGAATCCGGCCATATCCATAGCGCGCGAGGTCGCTTTTGAAAATGGCACTCACGGCGTGACCTATTTTGACACCCGTGAAAAGAGC
>CAZUUR010000116.1:372-6274 GCA_964622815.1 uncultured Oscillospiraceae bacterium
ACGGCCGAGATCCGCGATATGTTCATCGACATAGGCGCGTCCACAAGGGAAGAAGCCCAAAAGAAGGTTGATATAGGCGACGTCGCCGTGTATTACACCAATTTCGTTGAAATGGGCGATAAATTCGCCTCCGGCGCGCTTGACGACAGGCTTTGCTGCGCCATAATAATGGAAGCGCTCCGCACCTGCAAGACCGAGCACGACCTGTATGTTGTGTTCACCGTGCAGGAGGAGGTAGGCTGCCGCGGCGCAGGTCCTGCGGCGTTTGCCATACAGCCCGACCTTAACATCAATCTCGACGTCACCCTCACGGGCGACACCCCGCATTGCGCGCGCATGAGCATGCAGGCGGGCAAGGGTCCGGCGATAAAGGTGATGGATTCTTCCGTAATAGTGCCTATGAGCGTGAGAAAATTTATGGAGCAGTGCGCAAAGGAAGAAAAGATACCCTTCCAAAACGAAGTGCTCCGCGCCGGCGGCACAGATACCTCAAGCATACAGCGTTCGCGCGAGGGCGTGCTCGCGGGCTGCATATCAATAGCCACCCGCTATGTCCATTCGCCGGTTGAAACTGCCGACATGCGCGATGTTATGAACGCCGTTAAGCTTATAAACGCGATGCTCAAAAAGACTGAGCTTCCCAAAGCCTAAAATAATGGAGGATGGCATGAACACTATTAAGCAAAGGCTCGAAAAATTGAGAGCGCTTATGTCCGCTCACGGTATTCAAGCCTATTATATCCCCACATCGGATTTTCACGCTTCAGAGTATGTTGGCGATTATTTCGCCACCCAGCGCTTTATGTCCGGCTTCACGGGCGAGGGCACGCTGGTGGTATTGATGAACGAGGCGGGGCTGTGGACGGACGGGAGATATTTTCTTCAAGGCTCGCAGCAGCTTGAAGGTACTACGATTGAGCTCATGCGAATGGGCGAGGAGGGCGTGCCGAGCATAGAGGAATATTTTGAGGCCAAGCTTTCTCACGAAGCCATAATAGGCATGGACGGCCGCTATGTGAGCGCGTCTTTTGGCAATAAGCTCTTGCAGAGCCTGTCTAAAAAGGACGTATCGCTTATGGCCGATATAGACCTTGTGGGCGAGGTTTGGGGGCAAGACCGCCCCAAGATGTCCCAAGCGGAAGCGTTTGTGCTCAAAAAGGAGTATGCGGGCAAGTGCGCCTGTGAAAAGCTTAGCGAAATACGCGAAGCCATGCGTGAGAAGCATGCCGACGTGCATGTGCTCACCACTCTTGACGATATTGCGTGGCTGTTTAACCTTCGCGGCGCGGACGTTAAGTGCAACCCCGTGCTTTTGAGCTATGCGATAATTGAGCGCGAGAATGCGTATCTGTTTGTAGACGACGAAAAGCTCACGGCCGATGTGCGCGAGCACCTTGATGAGCTCAGCGTCACCGTGCTGCCCTATAACGATGTTTATTCCTTCGTTGCCCGCTATGACGAGGGCACCAGCATAATGCTTTCTACCGGCAAGGTAAACTATGCCCTTTATAATGCGTTGCGCGATAAAGCGCTCGTCATAGATGCGGAAAACCCCACCGTGCTCAAAAAGGCGATGAAGAATGAGACGGAGCTTAAAAATGTGCATAACGCGCATATAAAAGATGGCGTGGCCGTCACGCGCTTTATGCATTATGTTAAGGAGAATGTGGGCAAGACCAAGCTCACTGAGATAAGCCTTGGCGATAAGCTCGAAGGCTTCCGCAAGGAGCAGGAGGGCTTCCTCTATCCAAGCTTTGACACTATTATGGGCTATGGCCCTCACGGCGCGATAATCCATTATAGCGCCACCCCCGAGACCGATGTTGAGGTTAAACCCCAAGGCCTGCTGCTTGTGGATTCAGGCGGTCAGTATTATGAGGGCACTACGGATATAACGAGGACGCTTGCCGTTGGCGAGCTTACAAAGGACGAGCGCACCCACTTCACAATGGTGCTTCGCTCCACCTTGGCCTTGCAAAATGCCAAGTTTGCTTATGGCGCACGCGGCGTTAATCTTGATATTCTCGCTCGCGAGCCGCTTTGGGAGCGCGGCCTTGATTATAGGCACGGCACAGGCCATGGCGTAGGGTATCTGCTAAATGTGCACGAGCAGCCAAACGGCTTCCGTTGGAAGGTAGTGCCGGAGCGCAATGACAGTGCCGTTTTCGAGCCTGGCATGATAACCACCGATGAGCCGGGCTATTATGCTGACGGCATGTATGGCATAAGGCATGAAAACGAGCTTGTCTGCAAGGAGTATATGCAGACGGAGTATGGCCGTTTCCTCTGCTTTGAGCCAGTCACGTTCGTTCCGTTCGACCTTGATGCAATAGACGCTTCAATGATGAGCGACATAGATAAGGCGCGCCTAAACGCCTATCATAAGCTTGTATATGAAACGCTTGCACCGTATATGGAAAAAGATGAGCTTTCGTGGCTCAAGCATTACACTCGCGAGATATAAAAAACAGAACGGTCAAGACTCCTACCCTACAATAAAAATGTAGGGAACGGTCTTGACCGTTCCGCAGTTTGTCGAAAAAGTCCTGTTCGGACTTTTTCGAGATTGCAGGTTTTACCTACTACGCTCCGCTTCGCCGGGCGGCAAAACCTGTAAAGTGAGAAAACCTGACGGTTTTCTTCCGTTCCGCCGGCAAAGCCGCCGGAGTCGGATTATAAGTCAAGGGCTGTGACCCTTGACAATCCCGGGGGATTTTTGACAGTCTGAGGAACGGTCTTGACCGTTCCGTTCTCTGTGCAAAGAATATTTCTGTTTTTGTATTCGCTCTTGAGCGCGTGCGTCGCAGTTTCAATGGCGTCCGCCTATTGTGGAAAAATCGTCGAGTGGTTTTAATCATTTTGTATAGCAGTTCCGCCTAGTGCATATTAGAAAATAATTTTGCGAAGACTAAAGAGCGTATCGCACATCTATTTTTCCTCAAAAAACTCTATCTGCTCGCCCACAGGGCCTGTGCAGAAGGCTATTCTGGCAGGAAATTCCGATGCTATAACGATGTCTTTTGGCGCAACAGAAACCTCATAGCCCGCCTCGCGCACGGCCTTTGCACTCGCGTCAACGTTTCGCGCCGCCAGCGCGAAATGCCGCACAGCACCTTGGGACAGGGCTTTATCGGCGTTTGCAAATATTTCAATAAGCCCGTTGCCGCTTGAAAGCATTATGCCGCTTTTGTCGCCCTCTCCCCAGCGCCTTATAACGCTAAGTCCAAGAACGTCCCTGTAAAATGCAATGGCTTTATTAAATTCAGCTTCGCCGGCACATTTTAGCGCCACATGATGTATTCCGCTTATAAGTTCACTCATTATTCTTCTCGCCCTCCGTAGTGCTTGAAGCTTTGGCATGGGCGGCCGCCGTTTCGCGTTTTTTGGCCGAGTCGCGCCTAAGCATTTCCAAAAATTCTTTATCTGCTTCGGCCTTTAGCTTTTCAAGCTCAGCGCGCGCGAGCTCACGATCATCGCCGCTAAGCTCATAATCTGCATGACCGCGCTTTTTTCTTTCATGCTTTCTTATGGTAACTATCAGCATTATCGACTGCGTGAGCGTAAGCAGGGAAAAAGCGAATATTAGCCATAGAGACATTTCGCTCGTAAGAAACTCCATAAACGGATTTACTCTGTCTATCACAAAAAATGTGAGCAGCATGCCCGATATTATTATGCATGCGTGCGCTAACACTTTAAATATGTTATGTTTGTTTCTCATCAGTTGCCTCCCTGTGCGCTGCTCTCGCCATAACCGATATAAATTATATCGCTGCTCGCGCGTCCGCCGCCGGCGGGCTCGTTTATAACCTCGCCCTCAAAAACCATTGTCGCGGTAGCTCCGCCGTCAAGATTATATGCCACCTTGCAGCCCAACAGCTCCATGAGCGATGCAAGCTCCGATAGCGTCATGCCCTCAGAATCCGCCTGACGGCCGTCCACCACAACGAAGCAATAATGCCCCGGCTCGTAATAACCGATAGCGCAGCGCGGGTTTTCACCTGAAACCCTGGAATCGAATTTTGTTAGCGCATGCCCCTGAGCGTCCAGAAGCGACGGGCCAAATGCCCACGATTGGTAAGCGCCGCGCGCTATCGCGTCGTCCAAATTGAAAGTGTCCTTTGAATAGGTATCCATTGTACCGTCGAGATATAATAGCAGCACGTCGCGCCGCATGGCGTCCCTGTAGAGCTGCCCGTTCCTTATCACAAGTCCTGTTTGCCTTGCACCGTAATAATCGCCGTTTATTGCGAGTATCGCGTCGTTCTGGGCAGCGAGCTTTTTGGGCCACTCAGAGTGACCGCTTCCAAAGGTGTCGTCCGCAAAAGCCGTTTTAAGATAGGCGATATTGCTAATGTATATGTCTGCGCAATAGTAGGTCACCTTGTCGCGGTAAACCTGCTCGATGCTTATGCTAATATTTTCGTCCTGATAGGAGCGATAGCCGCCGCTTACCGGTTTTTTGGGAAACGTTTGCGAAAAATCTCCTATAGGCGCAGCGGTAGGCTCGGGCGTTGAGAGCACACCGTCCTCATTGGGCGAGGGCGACTCGTCGAGCATGCTCATAAGATAAGGCATTGGCGTAGGCGTGCTCAAAGCCACCGGCGCGGGAGTTGATATTGTGCGAATGGGCTCGCCGCCGGAACGCGGCATAACATGGTGAAAATAAGCAAACACCACCAGCGCGGCACCCAAACCCAATATGTCAAAAAGCGCAATGAAAGCGCCACGCAGAGGCTTTCGATTTCTGTGCGTCATTCTTTATGCTAAGCGCAAATCTGTCGAATTTGCGCCATACCCTTCATAATATATCGAATGATATTATATCACGCGATATTGCGTTTAACCATCATATTATATGTAAATTGCGTGAAAACATTGATTTAATTATTCAATAATATGGTTTGTATTTGGTTACCATAAATGGTATAATTACTTCGTCAAGGAGTACGTTTAAACGTTGGATTATGTTTTGATACCGGCGTATCAGCCGGATATAAAGCTCATAAAATTATGTGAAGAGCTTGTCGGCAGCTTTGCGGTAATCGTTGTAAACGATGGGAGCGACGCTGATAAGGCAAGTGTTTTTTCTGCTGTACGCTCGCTTGGCTGCACCGTGCTTGAGCATATAAATAATATGGGTAAAGGCGCGGCGCTTAAAACTGGCATTAAATATCTGTGCGCCAATGTGGAAGCGAGCGCGCCGGCTGTACTCGTTACCGCCGATGCGGACGGTCAGCATCAATATGGAGATATTTTATCCGTGGCCAATGCCGCTCGTGAAAGGCCTGGAAAGCTTGTGCTTGGCTGCCGTACGCTCAAGGCCATGCCGCCTCGCTCGCGCATAGGCAATACCATCACAAAATGGGCGTTTGCGCTATCAACAGGCTGCAATGTCTCCGATACACAAACGGGGCTTAGAGGTATGGCTCGCGGGCTGTGGGAACGTATGCTCACGCTTAAAGGCGAACGCTACGAATATGAAATGAATATGCTTCTTGAGCTTGATTCATTGGAAATAAAGCATTTTGAGGTGCCAATATCAACTGTGTATATAGATAACAACAGCTCAACGCATTTTAACGGCTTTAACGATAGCATACGGGTTTTTTCGCGTGTGCTCTCTCGGCTTTTCAAATATTGCGCCTCGTCATTAGTATGTGCGGGCGTGGATTATTTGGCATATCTGCTTTTGATGATGTGGCTTACCCCGCAATATAGCTTCATAGGGGCGAGGGTGATAAGCAGCGTGCTCAATTATGAGCTCAACCGCAACGCTGTATTTAAAAGCACCCCTTCGGCGACGAACGCGCTCAAATTCACTCTGCTCGTGATATTCGTCATGTGCGTTGGCTCGTTCGCGGTAAAAAATCTTGTAAGCGCGGGCATGGGCTCGCTGCTG
>CAZUUR010000117.1:0-6273 GCA_964622815.1 uncultured Oscillospiraceae bacterium
CACCTCATAAGCGTCAAAGCCCTCCTCTACGGTTTGCGCAAAGCGAAGATTAGGCATTTGCTCATCGCCCATTATCGAATGGAGCTGTGAAAAAAGCTCCATAGTCATTTCATATAATTGGGATATTTCCTCCATCAGCTCAAGCCGCCCCTGCGCCTTGAGCTCCTCGGCCTTGGCAACCAGCTTGTCTCTCACATGCAGCTTAGCCGTATAGGAGTATATCGCCTCCACCTTTTTTCGCACGCTAGAGCTGCCCGAAAGCTGCTCGCGAAGCGCAAAAAGCGGCTCCATAAGCGTGAGCCGTGCGCTCTCAAGCGCTTCATCGTCCGTTATCTCGCGCGTAAGCGAGCGCGCGCCACGGCGCAGCGCATAATTTTCAAGCCTCTCCGCATCACAGCGCGATACGCCGGTAAGACCGGTCTTTAATATGTCTATAACATCATAGAAGCCGCGTGCGCAGGCATACAGCGCCGCTATTATAAGACGCGGGGCGCTGTAGCCCGAAAGCGGATGCTTCGCATCAGTAAAAAACGGTATGCCGCGGGCGTTGAGCGCACGCGACACGGCGTTTATGTATGCGTTCATGTCTGTGGCAATAATGGCAATATCCCTGTAACGCTTACCGCTTCTTATAAGCCTTGCTATATCTTCCGCCGCAACCTCCGCTTCGTTCATAGGCTCGTGCGCTGCGGTGAGCACGATGGCATTTTTTGCGTCGAACTCGCCGCGATAAGGATAATAGGGATATGCGAAGGCCTCGCGCTCAAGGTGCTCAAGCGCTTCGTTGCGGTATTTCCTCGCCGCGCCCGTTAGCTTTATTAGCTCCACCTCTACTCCGTGCTCAAAGGCTATGCGCTCAAGCCGCTTCAAAAGCTTGGCTTCCGCTAAAAAAACCTCGCTGTCGCGGCATTTTTCGCTTAAATCCAGCCGCAGCGCCACCGTAATGGAAAGCGAAGCGTCCATAAGCGCGCCTATAACATCGTATAGCCGCGCGCTTATAAGGTCGAACCCATCTATAAAAACATGTGCAAAAGCGTATGGAGATTTGGCTAAATTCTCACTTAGCACCTTAAATGCGTCCTCGCCGTCTATATATCCTTCGAGCGCGAGCGTCACACGCTCATATATCAGCGCGAGGTCCAATAATTTGCTTTTAAGCAGCGTTTCATCAACGTAAGCGTCGTCGGCTAAGGCCATGCCAGTTAAAGACGTGCCGTGTTCAAGTGCGTCGCAGGCGGATTTTAGCGCGTCAACCGTTATTCCGGCGCGTTTTAGCATCATAAAAAGCTTGTCGCACTCGGCACAAAAGCCCGCATGCGAGGCTACGCGGCTAAAGAAGCTAAGCTCGCCCTTAGCCTTGGCGTCGAGCAGAGCACGCCTTATAGCCATGCGCCGCCCCTGCTCGGATAAAAAAATTCTCCTCTCACCAGTCTTAATAAGCACACGCCTTGCAAGAGAGGTAAAGGAGAGCACGGAGACATTTAGAAGCCCGCAGGTAAGCTCGCTTGCAAGCGTTCTTTCCGTTTCAAAGGTAAATTGCTCCGGCACGATGAAAAGCAGCTTTTCATCGCTGTGATTAAGCACCTGAGCCTCGCCAAACGCACTAAGCATGTCCGTAAGGCGCTTGCTGCGGCCGCTGCCGGTGCGACCCGCGATAATTTTAAGTGTGCTCACTTAAAATCGCTCCTTGTGCAGCGGTGTGTAAACCACGCGCCCCTCGCGCCTTTCGCTTAAAAACAGCGTTATCGAGTCAACCGTTAGCGAGGCGTTTAGCGGCATTGCTGCAAGCTCGCCGTCAACCAGCTCGTCGTGCTCAACGCTGCGGCCAAGGGTTATATGAGGCACATATTTTTTGTTCTCGCGGGGGAAGCCCGCGTCCGCAAGCGCGCTTTCAAGCGCCTCGTGCAAGGTGTTAAGCTCGTCGAGCTCACCCTTCACCTCAACTATGCTGGTGCGCCTGCCTTTTGTCAAGGAGCTGTAGCGCCCAAGATGCAGCGTAAACTTGCGTATGCCGCGCACAGCCTCATGCATGGCCGCCACAGCGCCGGGAAGGTCGTCCGATTCGCCTATAAAGTGCAGCGTTATATGGAAGCTGTCAGCAGGCACAAAACGCCCGGAGGCGCTTCGACCCTTTAGCTCCTTTTGTATCCTTATCAGCTCCGCTTTAAAGGATCTGGGCAATTCTATGCCTATGAATAATCGCATCATGCGCGCGAGTCTCCTAAATTTATTTTGTTACTAAGTAGGGCGCGAGCTTTATAAGATCTCCGTCCACCGATACCCTTATGGATACGCCCTCCACCTCGCCGTCCTGAAACATTTGCGTCAGCGCAAGGTATTGACATAGCGTGGATTTTAGATTTAAAATGTCGCCCTGCTCGGTTATAAGCTCCACCTTGCCTTCACATGCCTCCGCCGTGGCGAAAAACTGCTTGGGACTGCGGATATTATTTATCGCTTTTATGAGCATTGGCTCACTCCCACTCTATAGCGTCTATACTGGCGAGATATTCTTCCGTAAAATCGAGATAATCCTCGCTCAGCCTCATGCAATAGGTCTTATAATCGGGGAAGCGCTCCTTCATGCCGGCGAATATCACTTCATAAGCGTCGTCGTCGTCATAATCTTGATCCTCTTGGATTATTTTTGCGTCAAGCATATATTTCGCGTCCAGCTCGGCCATGGCTTCCACCATTTTTTCTATTTCTCCGGGATTGAGAAAATCAAAATCGCCCTCGGACTTGAATTTGTTTACAACATATTCGTTTAGCTTTTTATCGTTAATATCGAGTACCATAGTCGGCCTCCTTAGTTTATTTCGCTTAACAGTGCGCTCAATTCGTCTATTGTGTCGTTAAACATTTGCATGGCGCTCTTAACGGTTTCGGGCTTTGTAAGGTCAATGCCCGCTATCTTTAGCTCCTCAAGCGGATAATCGCTGCCGCCGGTGGTGAGGAATTTAAGGTAATCGCTCGCGTCGCCGGTTTTGATAATTTTGCTCGCAATAGCCACCGCGCTCGAGAAGCCCGTCGCGTATTGGTAAACGTAGAACGGACGGTAGAAGTGCGGTATGCGCGCCCACTCGACCTCTATAAAATCGTCCACAACAGCGCCCTCATAATATGTCTCGTTAAGGCTGCGATAGAGGGAGTTGAGCGACTTTGCCGTCAGCGGCTCGCCGTTTTGCTGCATAAGATGCGCTTTGTGCTCAAACTCCGCAAACATTGTCTGGCGGAACACCGTCGTGCGGAAGCCCTCAAGGAAATGATTGAGTATGTACGCGCGCTTTTTCGCGTCCTTCTCAGTGGCGAGAAGATATTTTGTTAAAAGCACCTCGTTCACTGTGGAGGCTACCTCCGCCACGAGTATGCAGTAATCGTGATTGGCGAAATCCTGCTTTTCGCACGAAAGATAGCTGTGCATGGCGTGGCCAAGCTCGTGCGCGAGAGTGAAAGCATCGTCAAGGGTGTTCGTGTAATTCAAAAGCACAAATGAATGCACGCCGTAGCAGCCCGCGCTGAACGCGCCAGTGGTCTTGCCCTTATTTTCATAAACGTCTATCCAAGCGTTAGTATACGCCTCGTCAAGCAGCTTTTGATAGCGCTCGCCAAGGGGCGAAAGCGCCTTTTTAACGAGCTTTTTGCCTTCCTCGAACGGCATGGAAAAGTCCACGTCCTCCATCATGGGGTTGTATAAATCGTACATGTGGATCTCGTCGAGCTTGAGCGCCTTTTTGCGAAGCTCAATATATTTGCGCATTATGGGCAGGCTCTCATGTATGCCGCTTAAAAGCGAGTCGTAAACGCTCTCGGGCACGTTGTTCTCAAATAGATGCATCTCGCGGGCGCTTGAGAATTTTCTCACGTCCGCCATAAATGTGTCGTACTTGACGCTGCCGGCGTAAAGCGCCGTAAAGGTGTTTATGTAGCGGCGAAACTCATCGTGGTATTTGCAAAAAGCGTCTTTTCTGACTTCACGCGCGAGGCTCTCGCGATATACGCCAAAGCTGCCGTGCGTGAGCTGTGCACTTTCGCCCTTCTCGTTTATAACGTCGGGGAAGGTCATGTCAACGCTCTCAAGCATTGAAAAAGCGTTGTGTGGCGCTTGAGCGGCATCGGAAAGCTTGGCAAGCATCTCCTCGCGGGCTTTATCGAGCGTGTGCGCGCGGGAACGGGCAAGGTTTAAGATATAATGGCGATAGGTTTCAAGCCCCGGCGCTTTCATATATTCGTTTATTTTTTCTTCGGGTATGGATAATATCTCCGGGTCAAAATATGCCGTAGACGCGCCGAACGCCACTATGAGGGACATGCACCTGTCTATCATAGCCTGATATTCACTGTCGCCATTATCGCCGGATTTGTTGAGCATAGCGTATGTGTATACTATTGTAAGCTCGTGCATGGCGTCAAACCTGGCGTCGAGTGCGGCCTGTAGGGCTTGAGCGCTTGAGGCGAGCGTGCCTTCAAACGCGGGAAGCTTGGCTATTTTTTGCTTTGCCGCATCGTAAGCGCTTTGGTATGCGGCCATATCTTTATATATGTGGCTAAGCTCCCACATAAAGCGCTTGTCCATCTCATTTCTTGATTTAAGCTTTTCCATGCTGCCTCCGAAATTTAGTTGTTTTCATCGACATGCCTGTCGTAATAAAGGGCGATTATTCTGTCTATGCCAAGGGAATCGGGCGTTATGGTGGCGTCCGCCTGCCTCAAGCGGTGTATTGCGCAGTTGCGCGCAAGCGTGAGGAAGGGCATAAGCTCCCCAAGATTATCATACTTGCAGTCGATAGTTTTATAATGCATGGGAATAAGAATGTTGGCGTGGAGCATATTGGCAAGCTCAAGCGCTTCCTGCGCGTCTATGGTGTAAACGCCGCCTATGGGTGAGAGCAGCACGTCCGTGCGGCCAATCTCATTTATTTGCGCATCGCTTAAAAGATGCCCAAGGTCGCCGGCGTGTACAACGCGCACGCCGTCCATTTCAACTATGAAAACTATATTGTCGCCACGCTTTGTGCCGCACTCGTTATCGTGGAAGGTATGCACACCCTTTATGTGAACGTCCTTCACATCGTATTCGCCCACCTCGGTTATTTTAACGGGGTTGCCAAGGGCAAGCTCGAAATAGCTGTGGTCGCCGTGAGAATGGCTTGAAAGCACCACGTCCGCCTCCACGGGGTCGGGCGTATAGCCCGTTTGCGGGCACATAGGGTCTATGAGTATCCTCACGCCCGCTTCATTTGTTAAAAGAAAGCAAGAATGTCCTAACCATTTAATTTCCATCTATTTCCTCCTATATTCAATCGTATCCTGCTGCAATGCCTCGCTTAATGCTATAGCTATGCATTTGGACACCTGTATTGCGCTGTTGTACGCATTTACCAGCCTACCGGTTTCTATTTTTGAAAACATGTTGAGCGCCATGAAAGAAACATATTCAGCAAGCGGCTTTAGCTCCGCCCCGCGCCCAAGCCTTTCGGCTATGCCAAAACAGCCCCACAACGCCCGCTTTATAGCTTCATCGTCCCCAAATCCGAACGGTGAAGTTAGGCAGCTTTCCCCCTGGGTCGCCCGTGATAACGTTAGCATACGCATATACGCATATTCCGTTACATCGTGAGCCCCGTTAAGAGGACGTAGACCGTGTGGCTCGCTTTCCTCGATTATACGATGCGTTATGGCTTCGTATGCCTCGTTGGTGAGCGAAAAAAGGATATGGCCGCCGCGCGCCTCCATTGTGGAAACGAGCGGGGCGCCCAATAAACCGATATGGGAGCATTCATAAAGCCGCCTTAAAATATCGTCCGCATCTTTATTTGCCTTGATGGGATACGCTGTGGCGATCTCCCTTGACCTTGGCCGTGGCGATAGCAGCACATGTGCTTCGCAAAAGGAGCTTTCGCCTATCGAGCGGAATCCGTTAAGGACGGCCGCGCGTATGCAAGCGTATGCGTCAAACAAAAATGCCGCCTTTCATGCGGGGCTATACCTATCCGCATACCGATTATATCATACTAAAGAATAATATAATTATAGCTTATTGTCAAATGAAAAAAAGCGCTTGCGGCGCTTTCATTATATAATATTATCAGGCACTTGAATGTGCATGCCCGTGTGCTATAATGTGAAAGTTGAATTTATGGATAAGGGCGAAAATGATGAAAAATCACGGTTTTAAGGGGCGCGAGCCGCACGCGGCGTTCATGAGGCTGGCCTTCGCGGCGCTCATCGGCGTGCTCGCGGGGCTTGCCGCCACGGCGTACAGATATGTGC
>CAZUUR010000118.1:0-6242 GCA_964622815.1 uncultured Oscillospiraceae bacterium
CTTGCCTTCAACCACTGAGCCTACGGGGTATTTATCGGCCGCCATGGTCCAGGGTTTGGGCTGAAGCTGCTTATATCCAAGGCTGACGCGCTGCTTTTCAACATCTACGTCGCGAATAAGCACTTCTATTTCCTGACCGACGCTAAGCACGTCGCCCGGATTCTTAACACGACCCCACGCCACATCGGTAACGTGAACAAGACCGTCTATACCGCCGATGTCAACAAATGCGCCGAAATCGGTAAGTCTGCGGACAGTGCCATTGACCTTTGAGCCAACAACGAGCTCTGCCCACTTTTGCTTCTTGGCTTCCTCTGCCTCAACTATCATCACGGCCTTGTGGGAAGCGACTATGCGCTTGCGCGCCTTGTCAACATCTATGACCTTGAGCTTGAGGGGCTTGCCCACAAACTCGGCAATATTCTCAACAAATTTAGTGGAAAGCTGAGATGCGGGAACGAAAGCGCGCACGCCTTCTATAGTGGCGATAAGACCACCCTTGACCACTTCCTTGCCTACGCCGTCAAAAATCTTGTTTTCAATGTCTTCATCAGCGGCAAGCTTGTCCCAAACCTTTTTGCTCTCAACGTTCTTACGGGAAAGCTGAACATTACCTTCACCGTCGTTCACCTTAAGCACTTCAACCTCGATAGAGTCGCCCACCTTGACGGCGGAAGACGGATCGACGTCGGGGTCTGACGAGAATTCATCGCGACGAATAACCCCATCGGATTTGTATCCGATATTGACGCTTACCTCGCCATCCACAATTTGCAGGACGGTGCCGGTGAGTATCTGTCCGTTCCTGATCCTTACCAAGGTACCCTCAAAAGCCTCGGCAAAGCTCGTTTCTTCTTCACGAGTGTTTGCCGCCTCGGCAGGCTTCTCAGTAACTTCGGGTTTGACGGTAGCAGACGCTCCCGTTTCGACCTCACTGTTTTCTACGGGACTTGCTTTTTCAGCCATCGTCTTTTCCAGTTCGCTCATTCTTGTTATAACCTCCATAATTATCCAATCGGGCGCAGATGCGCCTGCAACAACACCTATTATATCATTACATTTGAATTTTTCAAGTGCCAGTTCGCTTTGTTTTGCCACAGATTGTATTCTTTTACAATTTTTTTTACACACGGCGGCAAGCTTGGTCGTATTTGAGCTGCTGCCAGACCCTATCACCACCATCGCCGTGCATTTTCGGCTCAGCTCCTCCGCCTCCTGCTGGCGCTTTGATGTGGTTGAGCAAACGGTAGCATAAAATTCGGTATCCGGCTTTTTTTTCGCTAAAACCTCCCTTATGCGCCTGTCCTCCTCAACTGAGAAAGTGGTTTGCGTAACCACGCACAGCCGCCCTTCCCATGGTGCATACTCGAGCGCCTCATCGAAGCTATAGATAAAATCCGCGCCGTTATCGCAGCACCCGTTTATGCCTACGCATTCGGCGTGATCTTTATCGCCTATTATAAGCACATGCGCGCCCTCTTTATATACGCGGGTGACAATTTCGTGTATGCGCTCAACAAACGGGCAGGTGGCGTCGAGCACATTATTAAAGCGCGCATAAAGCTTTTCGCGAGCCTTGGGCGGTATGCCGTGCGAGCGAATGAGCACCGTGGCGTCCTGTGGAATAGCTTCCATATCTGGCTGCGAAACTATGCCTCTTTGGCCAAGATATTCTATAACGGTTTCGTTATGCACGAGTTCGCCGAGCGTATACACTCCTTGCTTGGCAGCGTCGAGCGCCATGTCTATGGCGCGTTTTACCCCAAAGCAGAAGCCTATCTCATTTGCGACAATTATCTTCACAGCGTATCCTCAAGCTCAACCTTGAGCGCGTTTATAGCATCGGCTATCTCGTCGCTCACCACGTCTATGAGCGCGGACTTGTTCGCATTTGCAACTATGCCGTTTATATCTATCGGGCGACCTACCATTATCATAGGACGCCTCCTTCTATAGCTTTCAGGGCTTATATACAGCGGTATCACGGGTGCGCCGGAGCGAATGGCGAGAAACGCCGCGCCTTTTTCAAATTCGTCAAGCTCGTCTGTGACAGCACGCTTGCCTTCGGGGAATATGCCAAATATTTTGCCCTTATTTAGCACATCTAGCGCTTGCTTGAGCGATAAAAGGTCAACATTCTTTCTATCCACAGGGAAAGCAAAGAGCCCTTTGAAGAAAAGCTTGCCTATCCACGACTTGAATATTTCCTTTTTCGCCATAAAATGCACGGGACGCCTTGTTACGAGCGCTATTAGCACCGGGTCGAACATGGAGCGGTGATTACACACCAATATCGCCTTGCCCTTTACGTCAAGATTCTGCCTGCCATACACCATTGGACGCAATATCAGCAGCACAATGAGTCCTATCGTATATTTGAGCAAAATATAAAGCATAATACTACCCTCTTTTTTCTATTATAGCTATTATTTTTTCGGCGGCGGTCTGAGCATCTATATGCGTGGTGTCAATGAGTATAGCGTCATCAGTTTTTATGAGCGGGGCGAATGCGCGCTTTGAATCGGTCTCGTCGCGGGCTATTATCTCGCTCGTCATTTCATCGAGCGTTTTATCCATTGCCTCGCCCTTTGAGTGCAGCTCGTTAAGCCGTCTTTTCGCACGCACCAACGGGTCGGCCGTGATAAAAAATTTATACGGCGTGTCCGGAAGCACAAAGCTGCCTATCTCGCGCCCGTCGAGCACAACATCGTTTTCGGCGGCAAACTTGCGCTGCGTCTTTACAAGCTCTATGCGCACGCCCGGTATAACCCCTATATCCGACGCGCCCTTTGAAACCTGCTCCGTGCGAATAAGGCCGTTTACGTCCTCGCCGTCCAAATATGTGTGCTGCACGCCGTTAATATTTTCAACGGAAATCACCGTAGTCTCAAGCATTTTGAGCACGCCCGCCTCGTCCGCTATGGATATGCCCTCCCTTATCGCCTTGAGCGCAGCCGCGCGATACATAGCGCCCGTATCAAGATGCAAAATGTTGAGCCGCTCGGCGATTATTTTCGCCACAGTGCTCTTGCCCGCGCCCGCAGGGCCGTCCAAAGCTATATTTCGCATAAGCTACCTCACATTTCTTCCGGCGAGCGCGCCGGTTGAATACGCTATTTGCAGATTAAAGCCGCCTGTGTATGCATCCACATCTATCACCTCGCCCGCGAAAAAAAGGTTCTTAACGAGCTTTGATTCCATGCTTGAAGCATCTATCTCCTTAACGCTCACACCGCCGCGCGTGACTATCGCTTCCTCTATGGGAGCGGCACACTTCACTGTGAGTTCAAGGCCTTTAAGCGTTAACACGAGCTTTCTGCGCTGCTCGCGGGTTATTTCACACACGGGGGTCGCTCCGCTTATCCCGCACAGCTCCACTACCGCGTTTATAAGCCTTGACGGGAGCAATTCGCTGAGTGAATTTACAAACTGCCGCCTTATATTCTTTTCAAAATCGCGAAGTATGCGCTTGTCGAGCGTTTCCTCGTCGAGAGCGGGTTTAAGATCAATAACGAGCCGCGTGCCTTGTGGATCGTCCGCCACTCTTGCCGATGCGCTCAGCACAAGCGGGCCTGATACGCCAAAATGCGTGAAAAGCATTTCGCCAAGCTCGGAATATACCTCGCGGTTTTTCCTATAGGCTGTGAGCGTGACGTTTTTGAGCGTCAGGCCGGTGAGTGCGAACGGCCATGCTTCCACGGTTTCAAATGCGACTAATGACGCGTGCGGTTCAAGCACCGTATGGCCGAGCGCCCTGGCAAAATTATATCCGTCGCCCGTAGAGCCTGTTGACGGATAGCTAACGCCGCCCGTCGCAATTATAACCGCGTCATAACGCTCCTGACAATTATTTACGGTAACCGCAAATTCGCCTTGATCATGCTCAACGGCGCTGACGGACGCGTTAAAACGCGCCTTTGCACCTGAAAGATCGAGATTTTTTACAAGTGCCCGGATAATATCGCTCGATTTATCCGATTCGGGAAAAACGCGGCCTCCGCGCTCCACCTTTGTCTTTACGCCGTATTTTTCAACAAGCGATACAGCGTCGGCGTTAGTAAAGCCATATAACGCGCTGTAAAGGAACTTGGAGTTGCGCGGAATATTATCGAAAAAATCCTCTATATCAGCGGAATTAGTGAGGTTGCACCTGCCCTTTCCCGTTATATACAGTTTTTTGCCAGGCTTTTCGTTTTTTTCAAGCAGCATAACCTCATGGCCGCGCTTTGCGGCCTCCGCAGCCGCTATCAAGCCGGAAGCTCCGCCGCCGACAACACATACTCTGCTCATGATACACTCACGCTTTCTATTGCGTTCAACATATCAAGTCTGCCTGTTCCGTCCCTATTTATACTCACAACATTGATGCTGCAATTATTTATTTTTAGCCTTGAAATAGCTTCAAGCGGCATTTGAAGGTAATTGGCGATTATGAGCTTAACCGGCATCGTATGGCTGACGACTAGCACGTTATCGTTCTCATCGCGCTCTTTTATTATGCGCTCGACAACGTCCATAGAGCGGCGCTGAATATCCGTATAACTTTCAGCGCCCATTCTTTGGCAATCCTCTTGACGGTTGAGCCAGCCCCAGTCCCGCCACAGATCCGGATATTGCTCCATGAGCTCACCCACCGTTTTGCCCTCCCACAGGCCGAATTGAATTTCCGCTAAGCCATCGTCCTTATTTATTTCAAGCCCACGCCCACCCGCAATTATTTGTGCCGTTTCATACGCACGCAAAAATGGGCTTGCATACACAGCGTCTATGCGAACCTGCCTTAGCAAGCGGGCGGTTTGCTCAGCCTGCGCCCTGCCCGAATCGTTTAACGGAATATCCGTGCGTCCTTGAACGCGGTGCGCTTTATTCCAGTCAGTCTCACCATGCCTTATTAGATAAAGCTTCATATATCCAATCCCTTTAGCCTATCTATTTCGGCCCCATTTGTTAAATCGCACAGCAGCGGCGTTATGGACGCATAACCCTCGCTCGTCCAGCGTTCGTCATTATCGTCGTCATCATGATGAGTGGTGGTTTTAACTACAGGAGTCCAATAGTATTGTATATGGCGCGGGTCTGTGCGCTCATCGTAGGCAAGCTCGTAGGTCTGCTTGCTAAGGCTCGTGAATTTATATCCGCGAATCTCGGGACTATCCGGCACATTCACATTTAAAAGCTGCACCTTGCCGTCTTTTTCTATTATGCGCATTGCAAGCTCCACCATTTCGCAGCATGCGGTAAAATGCTCAAATCGCCTTGCCCCCAAATTGGATATTGCTATAGCCGGGCAGCCATTAAAAACGCCCTCCATTGCAGCCGAAACTGTGCCGGAATAAAAAACGTCCGAGCCCAGATTAGGGCCAAGATTTATTCCGGATATAACTATATCAACTTCTTTTACAAGATTGCCGAACGCAAGCTTAACGCAGTCCACCGGAGTGCCGCTCACTGCGTATGCGGGAACGTCCTCAAGCCCCTCAAGCTTTGTTGGGACAGCACGCAATGGAAATGCTAACGTGAGCGAATGCGAAGCGCCGCTTCGCTCGCCATCGGGAGCGACTATAGTGAGTCTGTGCCCCTTGCTTTTTAGATATAACGCAAGCACGTTCAATCCCTTTGCCTTAATGCCATCATCATTGACAAGAAGTATATGCATATATTACCTCATTTTATTGTTTTATATAATTATGACGTTTATCGGCTCGATTTTCAAGCGTTAAAAACAAACAAACTGTATACAATGCCATGAAGAACCATCAATATTTTATCATTATGCGCACAAGACGAGTGAAAGCAAGTCGCTACAAAAAATGGCCGTCTTCTAAAAGAAAACGGCCATTTTAACGCTATGCTATATTGTTAGATCCTCAACATAAAGCTCTGTTACCTTAGCGCCGTCGTCCTTGACGGGCGCGGCTGCCGGCGCGGTGGCGGGAGCGGCAGGCTGTGACGCCTGAGGGGCGGGGAAGCCATTTTTACGAGCCTCAAAGAATTTCATAGCAACCTGCGGGAAGAGCGCGTAGCTTAAAACGTCCTCATCTTGCTGCTTGTAATCCTTTATCTCCTCCTCAAATTTATCAAGCTCCGGCTTTAGCTGATCGGCGGGACGGCAGGTGATGACCTTTTCTTCGCCTATAGCCATCTTACGGACTTCCTCGTTCACTTCGCCCGGAAGCTTGCCGTATTCGCCGCGAAGCAGCGCCTTTGATTCCTTAGTAAAGGTTTTATATCTGCCCATTACG
>CAZUUR010000119.1:0-6168 GCA_964622815.1 uncultured Oscillospiraceae bacterium
AAAACAATTATGGACGATAGCGACAGTATACAAATGCCGCCTTTATATCTCATATTTGAGCATTGCCTTTGCCTGCGCTTGTAGCGCGTGGCGACTGAAGGCTGTGTTTTTTTGTACTCAAATTGATATTTAGGAGGATATTTTGTTACCTTTAATTTTGTTACAGCTTGGGCTTATCGCGCTCAACGCGGTGTTTGCATGCGCGGAGATAGCGGTGATCTCAATGAACGACTCAAAGCTTGCGCGCCTCGCGGCGGAGGGCGACAAACGCGCCCTGCGCCTTACGCGGCTCACAAGCCAGCCCGCCAAATTCCTTGCCACGATACAGGTTGCAATAACGCTTTCGGGCTTCTTGGGCAGCGCGTTCGCGGCGGAAAATTTCTCTGATTATATTGTGGATTGGCTCATATCCTTGGGTGTAAGCATTTCCGCGCCCACGCTAAACGCTATAGCCGTGATAGTAATTACGATAATTCTTTCCTATTTCACCCTCGTTTTGGGCGAGCTTGTGCCAAAGCGCATCGCCATGTGCAAGGCTCAGAAGCTCGCTTTGGGCATGTCCGGCCTGATAAGCTTTATCTCACGGCTTTTCGCGCCCATTGTGTGGCTTTTGACCAAGTCCACAAACGGTATGCTGCGGCTTTTCGGCATTGACCCCAACGCTCAGGACGATGAGGTGAGCGAGGAAGAAATACGCATGATGGTCGATGTGGGCAGCGAAAAAGGCGCTATCGACCACGAGGAGAAGGAATTTATACAGAACGTTTTCGAGTTCGACGATATTAGCGCCGGTGAAATAGCCACACACCGCACGGACGTGGCGCTTTTGTGGCTTGAGGAGGATATGAACGCGTGGAAGGAGACTATAGATAAAAGCCGCCACACGCTCTACCCCGTCTGCGATGATTCGCCCGATAATATAGTGGGCGTTTTAAACGCGAAGGATTATTTTCGTCTTGAGGATAAGAGCCGCCCAAGCGTTATGGAAAACGCCGTCAAGAGCGCGTACTTCGTGCCCGAGAGCGTCAAGGCGGACGTGCTTTTCAGGAATATGAAGCGCACGCGCAGCAATATGGCGATTGTTTTAGATGAGTACGGCGGCATGACCGGCATAGTCACGGTGAACGATCTTGTGGAGCAGCTCGTTGGCGACCTTGGCGATGATGAAACCGAGGAAGCGCCAAAGCCGGAGATAGAGCGTTTGGATTCAAACACATGGCGCATACGCGGCTCTGCGCCGCTTGAGGACGTTTGCCACGCGCTTGAGGTGAAGCTCCCGCTCGACGATTACGAAACCTTCGGCGGCCTCGTTTTCGGCGCGCTCGGCGCTGTGCCTCAGGACGGCGAGCACTTCGAGCTTGAGACTGGCCGCCTCATTATAAAGGTCAAGGAAATTAAGGAGCATCAGATAGAAGCCGCCATAGTGGCAGTAGCCCCCGCGCCGTAAGGACGCGGTATCCGTAGGGGACGGCGTCCTCGACGTCCCGCCGATGTTTGGCGGCGCTGTTGTGAGCGGTACGTCAAAATCCTTTTGCCATACCCTACGATGGTGGGCAATAGGAGAACGCGAAGCGTTCCGGTGCAAGGCCAGCCTTCGGTTGGCCATATTTATGACCATAGCTTTCGCTTGCGAAAGCTGCCATTTATGGGAATTGAGGCCGGTTTTGCGTTAGCAAAATCGCCATTGTGAAATGGCGAAGGCCTCAAAACCGTAATTGAAAGACGCAGTCTTTCATATCTTGGGAATTGAGGCCGGTTTTGCGTTAGCAAAATCGCCATTGTGAAATGGCGAAGGCCTCAAAACCGTAATTGAAAGACGCAGTCTTTCATATTTATTCCTTCACATTCATAACGTCCTTCAAATACGTTTTTCTAAAGGGATTGGGCGTATTCACCTGAATGAATTTCGCCACCTTATTGGTCCTGTTGCACCAATTATGATCGCTTGTGGAATTTATCTGCATGCTGTCGCCCGGATAAAGCGTGTATTCCTGCCCGTCCACCGTGGCGGTGACTATCCCCTCAAGCACATAATAAAATTCCTCGCCCTCGTGATTATACGTTAAGCGCTCCTCGCAAAGATCCATTGTGGGCATGAGCACGAAAAGCCTTGGCAGCGCCTCGAACTCGGCCGGGTTATTTGAAAGTATATAGTGCGTTATCTCCGGACTAATCTGCTCGGGCGCAGCGTCAAAGCTCTTTAAAAGCGGGCTTTGCTTAGCGCCGCCTGTATGCTCGAAAAAGCTTGACAGCGGCACACCGAAAACCTCCGCTATCTTTGAGAGCGAATCTATGGCTATGCTCGACATACCCCTTTCAAGCTGCGATAAAAACCCTATCGAAAGCCCAACGTCCTCGCTGAGTTTTTTTAAGGTGTACTTCTTGCTCACGCGCAGCGCCTTCACGCGTGCGCCTATGGTTGTGTTCCTGTCGGCCATAATTGCTCTCTCCTTATTTTCACGATTACTCTTAATAATTTTAGAGGTGGTAAATTTAATTATCATATTACTGCAAAAAATGTCTCAAGTCAATCCGGGTGACAGTATAATATGAAATTTCTCATGAAACCCCGTGTTCGCCCGTTGACACCGCACGCGCGCGACATTATAATTTATCTAAAACAAAGCGTATGGATTTTCACGTTTGTGAAACTCCGATGGAGGAATTAGTTGCATGGACGAGCTGCGGCCCTACATATCAAACATACAGAAATATTGCGTGCACGATGGCGACGGCATACGCACGACGGTGTTTTTCAAGGGCTGCGAGCTTAGGTGCTCATGGTGTCACAACCCGGAGAATCAGGCGTTTGAGCCAAGTGAAATGCTCGGGGAGCGCGGCGAGAGGGAGCTTGTTGGGCGGCAATATGATTTAAAGGAGCTTGTGCGCCTTTTAGAGCGTGACATGCCGTTTTACGAGCAGTCGGGCGGCGGCGTGACGCTCTCCGGCGGCGAGGTGATGCAGCAGCAGGGCGACTATGTGCTAGCTCTCGCAAAAACGCTTCACAGTCACGGCATAAGCGTTAATATCGACACCTGCGGCTTTGCTCCGTGGGAAAAATTTGAGGCAATTTTGCCTTATGCGGATACGTTTTTATATGATCTAAAGCATATAGACGGCAAGACGCACGAGGCGCTCACCGGCGTTGACAACGCGGTGATACTCGATAATCTATTAAGGCTCATAAGCGCCCGCGCGAAGCTGAACCTGCGTTTGCCCATAGTGCCGGGCGCAAACGCGGACGACGCGGCGATAACGGCGCTCGCAAAATATATAAGGGAAACCGCGTTCGGCGCGATAGATAAGCTGTCGCTGCTGCCGTATCACAAAACGGGCAGCGAAAAATACGCGCGTTTGGGCGGGAGCGCAACGCTTTATGAAGTGCCGAGCGCAGAGGATATGGAAAGAATAAAGCAAATTTTCCACAGGGAAGGCTTAAATGTGAGGGTAGGGATATGAAAACAATGCAGCGCGGAATGAACGAGCGTGTGCGCGAGCTTAGAGAGCGCAGCACAAAAACGCAGCCTCATCTATATATGGAGCGTGCGCGCCTTGAAACTGAGGCTTATCAAAAATACGAAGGTAAGGTATCCGTGCCCGAATTGCGGGCGCTGACGCTTTTACACTATTTTACCAACAAATCCATTTCCATAAATCCCGGTGAGCTTATAGTGGGCGACAAGGGCGTTGGCCCTCAGTCCGCGCCCACATTCCCCGAGCTTTGCTGCCACAGCGTTGAGGATATGCGCATAATGGGCGAGCGCGAGCTCATATCCTTCACGTCCACGCCTCAGGAAAGAGATTTTCAGCGGGACGTGATAATCCCATTTTGGCAAAATCGCTCCATGCGCACAAAAATGTTTCAAATTTTGGGCGAGGAGTGGAAGAAGTGCTATGCGGCTGGCATTTTCACCGAATTTATGGAGCAGCGCGGCCCGGGTCACACCGTTGGGTCGATAAAAATTTACCAAAAAGGCTTTCTTGATTACAAGCAGGATATTCAACACGCGCTGAGCAATTTAGATTATCAGCGCGACGCCAACGCCCTCTCGCGCGCGGAGGAGCTGCGCGCAATGAGCATTTGCTGCGACGCCATAATCACTCTCGGCCGCCGCTACGCAAGCCTCGCCCGCAAAATGGCGGCGGAGGAGACGGACGAAAGGCGCAGGGCGGAGCTTGTTCAAATCGCGGCCAACTGCGAGGTAGTGCCGGCGTATAAGCCCAAAACCTTTTTTCAGGCGATACAGCATTATTGGTTCGTGCATCTTGGGGTAACGAGCGAATTAAACCCTTGGGATGCATACAGCCCCGGCAGATTAGATCAGCACTTAAACCCCTTTTATCAAGCTGATGTGGAGGCGGGCAGGCTCGACCGCGACGGCGCATTGGAGCTGCTGGAATGTCTTTGGGTGAAATTTAACGATCAGCCCGCGCCGCCCAAGGTGGGCATAACGCTCAAGGAAAGCTGCACCTATACGGATTTTGCCAATATCAACACCGGCGGCATAACGCCCGCGGGCGAGGACGGCGTAAACGACGTAAGCTATCTCATACTCGATTGTATGGACGATATGCGGCTTTTGCAGCCCAGCTCAAACGTGCAGATAAGCCGCAAAACGCCCAGACGCTTTTTAAAGCGCGCGTGCGAGATCTCGCGTCAGGGCTGGGGTCAGCCCGCGTTTTACAACACCGAGGCCATAGTTGAGGAGCTTCTCACCGCCGGAAAATCGCTTGCGGACGCGCGAATGGGCGGCACGTCCGGCTGCGTTGAGACGGGTGCGTTCGGCAACGAGGCGTATATACTCACGGGCTATTTCAACATTCCAAAGGTGCTTGAATTAACGCTCAACAACGGCTACGACCCCGTTTCAAAGCAGCAGCTGGGCTTAAAGCTCGGCCGCGCGGAGGATTTTTCAAGCTATGAGGCGCTTTTTGAGGCATTTGAAAAGCAGCTCAAATATTTCATAGATATTAAAACGGAGGGCTCTAACCGCATTGAGGCGCTATATGCAAAATATATGCCCGCGCCCTTCCTTTCGATAATCACGAACGACTGCATTTCGCGCGGCCGCGACTATAACGCGGGCGGCGCGAGATACAACACCAGCTATTTGCAGGGCGTGGGCATAGGCACGGTGACGGATTCGCTCGCAAGCATAAAGAAAAATGTTTTCGAGGAGAAGAATTTCACCATGGCGGAGCTGATGGAGGCCATTGCCGCCGATTTTGAGGGCGAGCAAAAAATCTTCAAGCTCTGCCGCGACCATGCCCCGCGCTACGGCAACGACGACGATTACGCCGACGATATTATGAAGCAGGTATTTGCGCTCTATCGGGACACCGTGACCGGCCGGCCCAATACGCGCGGCGGCACATTCCGCGTGAACATGCTGCCCACCACCTGTCATGTGTACTTTGGCGAGGTGATGACAGCCTCGGCAAACGGCAGAAAAGCGGGCAAGCCGGTATCCGAGGGCATAAGCCCCACGCAGGGCGCTGACGTTCACGGGCCGACGGCCGTGATACGCTCGGCGGCAAAGATGGATCAGCTCACCACGGGCGGCACGCTTTTAAATCAAAAATTTACGCCGGACGTATTGGCCTTCGAGCGCGGGCTCGACAATTTTGCCGACCTGATACGCGCGTATTTCAGCCTCGACGGGCATCACATACAGTTCAATGTTGTCGATAGGGCAACGCTCATAGCCGCGCAGGCCAACCCCGACGAATACCGCGACCTCATAGTGCGCGTCGCGGGATACAGCGATTATTTCAGGAATTTGAGCAAGGCCTTGCAGGACGAGATAATCAACAGGACAGAGCAGACGCTGTAAACCCTCTCCTTTGCCGGAGAACGCCCGCGCGTGGGTTTTCCCCGGCGGCTGTGCTCTCGCGCGGCGGGCGGTGCTCTCGCGCGGCGGGCGGGTCAAGACCCGCCCCTACATTTAGCCTAACCCCCACCCGCCGCCACACCGTAGGGGACGGTCTTGACCGTCCCGCATGGGGTTTAATAACTTAAAAGTACTTGACACTTCAATAACTTTTAAGTATATTATAGTTAATAGGGGATATACTGACTTGTACGAAATACATTTTTACAAGGACAGAAGCGGCAAAGAGCCTGTGGCCGATTATTTAAAGGAGTTGGCCGCTAAAACGGATAAGGAC
>CAZUUR010000120.1:0-3983 GCA_964622815.1 uncultured Oscillospiraceae bacterium
GCTTTCTTTCGCGGAAGGGATCGCGATTGAATATATTCCCCTGCTCATAAGGGCTTATGTGCATACCTACTATGAACAGCTCACCCTTTTTAACCTGCGCGTATGAATCCTTGAGGTTCACCTTGCCGCCGCGTATGCTCTTCACCTCGGTACCCACGAGCACGAGGCCGCACTCGTATGTTTCCTCAATAAAATAATCATGGCGCGCCTTTCGGTTTTCCGCTATGCTGTGCACACCTTTTTTTACTGGCATAAGCTCCCTCCCCTCGCATTTTGCAGTATTACTTTATCACTTAGCGGACGGCTTTGCAACCGTGCTTTCCTTCCTGGGCTTTTTATTGCCTGACGAGCGTTTGCGGCGCTGCTAAGGCTTTTCCGGTGCGCCTTTCTTTGTGGCTTCCTTAGGCTTTGCATCACGCTTTGACGGGATTTCGCCCTGCTTATCGCTTCTTTCCCTTGATTTCACCAGCTCAAAATCAATTTTTGAGCTTTCCATATCCACATTCTTCACCTTTACGCGTACCTCGTCGCCAAGCCTATACGTCCGTGAGCTGTTGCGCCCCGTCATGCGATAATTCTTCTGATCGTAAACATAATAATCGCCTTCTATCGAGCCCGCGCGAACCATGCCCTCTACCGTATTGCTCAGCTGCACGAAAAAACCATATTGCGCCACCCCGGATATAACGCCAATATCTATCGTCCCTATGCGATTTTGCATATACTCGCACTTTTTAAGCTCGTCTGCGGCGCGTTCCGCCTCCACGGCTACGACCTCCCGCTCTGAGCAATGCTTGCACTTGCCGTCAAGCTGTTGATTGATCTCCTCAACGCGTTCCTTTGTCATGCAGCCGTCCAATATGAGCTTTAGCATACGGTGCACCATCAAATCGGGATAACGGCGAATTGGCGAGGTGAAATGGCAGTAGCTATCTGCCGCGAGGCCGAAATGGCCAAGGCACTCGGGCGCGTAGCGCGCCTTTTTGAGCGATCTTAGCGTAACGCGGCTTATCACGTTTTCCTCGCGCGTACCCTTGGCCTTTTCAAGTATGCCTTGAATTGTCTTGGGGCGCACGGAGCCAAGATTTTTTATGCCAAACCCAAGCGAAGTGAGAAATACATTTAATTCCGCAAGCCTATCCTTATCGGGCGTTTCGTGAACGCGATAAACAAACGGCAGATCCATATCCCTCGCATGCTGTGCAACGGTTTCATTGGCGGCGAGCATAAACTCCTCTATCATTCTATTGGCCACGCCGCGTTCCTCTATGCTTATATCCGTGGGACGACCCTTTGAATCAAGCGTTATCTTTGGCTCGTCCAAATCGAAATCTATGCTGCCACGCTTGACGCGCTGAGCGTTGAGCACTGCCATAAGCTCGCGCATATCGTTTAGCATTTCGGCCACGTCCTGATACTTCTTTATTTCGGCTTCATCGCCTGCGAACATGGCGTTTACCGAATCGTATGTCATGCGATGGCAGGTTTTTATCACCGATTTGGCCAAGCGGTGCGACACTATTTTGCCCTGCTTATTTATCTCCATAAAGCAGGAAAGCGTAAGCTTTTCTGTGCCCTCATTGAGCGAACAGACACCGTTGCTGACGTCCGGCGGCAGCATTGGCAGCACCCTATCCGGAAAATATACGCTCGTGCCGCGCTTATATGCTTCCTCATCAAGCAAGCTTCCCTCAACAACATAATGGCTCACATCTGCTATATGAACGCCGAGCATGTAGCCGTTTTTCAGCTTGGTGAGCGACACCGCATCGTCAAGGTCCTTAGCGTCAGCGCCGTCAATAGTTATTATTTTTTGTCCGCGCAAATCCTCGCGCATGGCTAGCAGGTCTTTATCGACAGGCTTATTGAGCGCACGCGCTTGCTTTAATGCCGCCTTTGGAAATTCCTCCGGCAGATCCATGCGGCGTATCACCGACAGTATATCCGTGCCGACATCGTTTTTATTGCCGAGCACCTCTATAACGCTGCCCGTGAGCGGACGCCGCCCGTCGGGGTACTGCGTTATTTGAGCGACCACCTTATCGCCGTTCTTCGCACCGTCAACATCTGAAGCCGGGATCAAAACGTCCAAATACTGCTTTGTATCATCTGGTATGACATAACCGCCTATACCGCCGCGCTCACTTTCAAAAGTGCCCACTATTCTGCTTTGCGCGCGCACGGCAATTAAAACCACCTCGCACTCCGGCGAGCCGTTGTGGCTCACCTGCTCCGTTTGCCTTGCCCACGCCTTATCGCCATGCATTGCGCCGCGCATGCTTTCCGCCGGTATAAACATATCCGCGCTGCCGTCCTCCGGCACAAAAAAGCCGTAGCCGCGCGAATTTCCCTGAATGCGTCCGTATATAAGGCCTGTTTGCTCAGGAAGCGCTATTTTGCGCTTGCGCGTGAGCATGAGCCTGCCGCTGGCGAGCAATTTTGCGATTGCCGCGGCCGCTTCGTCCTTTTCGTCAAATTGTTCCAGCAGCGTTTCGGCCAGAAGCGGCTTTGCTTCACGCCTCAACGCTTCGATAATCTTGTTTTCCATGTTACTCCTTAGTTATTTAGTGTGTGCGGCGGTTGAGCCAATGGCCTCCATAGGCACGCCGCCGCCTGTTTAGTTTGCGGTTATCAAAAAAAGGGAACGCACAGCAGCGCGTCCCCTTTAAGCTATCCATCAATTTCTTAGCTAAATATGGCCATCAATATCGCAAGCACTCCGATAACAGACGCCAAAATTATAGTAAGCTTCTGAAGCTTAGCTTCTTTGCTTGCCGCTCTGCCGCGAGCGGTAAAAGCCTGAGTATCGCCGCCAAAGGCGCCGCCCAAGCCGGAGCTCTTAGTTTGCTGCATAAGTACGACGGCTATCATGCCTGCCGAACATACGATGAGCACTATGTTTATTATCAGAACAAGTGTACCCATAATATTACCTCCCTAATTGACTGCAAATGGCATTATAACATGCACATAATAAAAGCGCAAGTAGCAAAATGCCTGCATTTTCGCACATCACGGTTTACTTACCAAAGCTTTTGCCGGAAGTGAAGCCGTCTTTTTCGTATATTTTATTCCACGCCTTCACCTTTTGGAGGAATTCCTCGTTAGTTTGCGTCTTTTCAAGCATACTTATTAGCTGCTCGGTAACCTCGGAAGGATTTCCTGAAGCCAAGGTGCGTCTTATATTCATAACGCCCTCAGTTTCCTGCCTTGATAGAAGCAGCTCGTCTCTTCGCGTGCCGGATTTATATATGTCGATAGCGGGGAATATGCGTCTTTCAGACATTTTACGATCAAGATGAATTTCCATATTGCCCGTGCCCTTAAATTCTTCATATACTATATCGTCCATACGGCTGCCCGTTTCAACGAGCGCGGTGGCGATTATGGTGAGGCTGCCGCCATTTTCGATATTTCTCGCCGCGCCGAAAAAGCGTTTTGGCTTATGCAGCGCGCCCGGATCCATACCGCCGGAAAGCGTTTTGCCCGTGGCGGGAATGGTGATATTATAAGCGCGGGTGAGCCTTGTGATTGAATCTATAAGCACTACCACGTCCTTGCCCTGCTCAACGAGGCGCATTGCGCGCTCCTGCGCCATTTCCGCAACTCGCGTGTGATGCTCGGGCAGCTCATCGAAGGTGGAGTATAGCACCTCGCCCTTTATAGAGCGCTGCATATCCGTCACTTCCTCGGGGCGCTCATCTATCAAAAGCACCATGAGATAAACATTGGGATAATTCGCGGCTATGCCATTTGCAATATTTTTTAACAGCGTTGTTTTGCCTGATTTTGGCTGACTGACTATCATGCCGCGCTGACCCTTGCCTATCGGCGCGATGAGGTCTATAAGCCTTATGGCTCTATTTTGATCGGCGTCTATGCCGTCATGCTCAAGTGTTAAACGTTCATTGGGATAAATTGGGATAAGCTCCTCAAATGGACGGCGCTTTAGCACCTCGTCCGGCCCTTCGCCGTTTACAGCG
>CAZUUR010000120.1:3993-6149 GCA_964622815.1 uncultured Oscillospiraceae bacterium
AAGAAATCTTTCGCCTTCCTTTGAAGGACGGGTCTTGCCTGTGACCAAATCGCCTGTACGCAGACCAAAGCGCCTTATCTGCGCTATTGACACATAAACATCGTGATTTCCGGGAAGATAGTTCTCCGAGCGAAGGAAGCCATAGCCATCTGGCAAAACCTCAAGCACGCCTTCGCATTCGCCGCACTCGCCGCCCTCTAAAAGCTCGGGAACGGCGGGATTGCTCGTGCCATACTCTTTATTATAATAGCCTTCCTGACGCTGACGGAAACGGGGCTGATTGTCGCCCTCCTCCTCGATTATGCCAAAATCGTCCTTGACGGGCATATCCTCGCTTACGCGAAGCTCCTGCCTTGGCTCCTGCTGAGGGAACATCGCCCTGTAATCCTGCTGAGGCTGGCGAAAATCATTGCGATAGCCGTTTTGCTGATAATCGCGCTGCTGATAGCCGCTGTCCTGACGCTGATAAGGCTGAGAATACTGCTGACGGTTATCACGATAACCGCCATACTGCTGCGAAGAACGAAAATCATTTTGACGGGGCTGATATTGGCGGCGCTGCTGATAATTATTCGGCGGATACTCCGCTCTTGCGTCGCGCCTATACGGCTGATACTGGCGGCGCTGCTGATAATCCTGCTGCAAGCCGGGCTGCATTGGCGGCGCAACAGGCGCGGCCTGCGGCACAGTGTCTTGCGGCGCAAAGCCTTGCGGCACATAATTCGGCGGTGCTTCCACCGTGCTCGGACGCGCCGTTTGAGCGGTTTGCGCCACAGCGGCCGGCTCGCTTGCGGGCGCGGCAAATTCCGCAGCATCCGATTCCTCGTTGGTTTCTCCACCGTTCATAATAATGGAAACGAGTTCGAGTTTTTTATACTTGCCAACGTTCTTTGCACCCTGAAGCTTTGCTATAGTTCTTAAATCAGTAATTGTTTTTGCGATGAGATCATCTCTGGTCAAGTTATGCTCCTTTCACGCACACATAAATATCAACAGACGCAGCTTTAACCGCATGCGTTTATTAAGCGAACTGGCTTATTGGTTCGGAATAAACATTTTTTCCTTTAATTTAGAAGATTATTTAGGGAATTTATCATAACTCCAATCCTGTAGCCTAATACTATATCAATCAAGGCGTAGCTGTCAAGCGCAATAAATGTCCAAAAGTAAGTAATTTCTGTGTACTTTTCACTGTAATATCCCACCTCTTAGCATCATAACATGATTAAAAAGGGGGTTTGCAAATGAAAAAACGCGCCACGCTTGACCAAGGCGGCCTGAGAATACGCCCTCACGCCGTACAGATAGACGACAGGCAGCTCATGAGCGTTACAGGAGTGAAGGACGTTGACAGCTTTATTGAAAGCGAGATAGTGCTCATGACAGAGGCCGGAGAACTGCGCATAGACGGAAGCGACCTTAGGATAACCAGACTTTCACTCGACGACGGACAAGTACTAATAGAAGGCCTTGTTATTGCGCTTGAATATGCGCAGGAGCCGCAGCCGCGTTCAAGCCTTATCGCGCGCATGTTTGGCTTAGCATGCGCACTGTGGCGGGCGAACTTGAGATATTTATGGGCGCGGTGTATTCGGGCATGGTGCTCGGCGTGCTCTATGACTTTTTTAGGCTTATAGCGCTGCCGTTTTATTCAAAATGGGTGCTTGGCGTGTTTGACGCGGTGTTCTATATAACAGCCGGAATATTCACCGCAGCCGCGCTCCTCGAGCTTACGGACGGCATGCTCAGGCTATACGTTTTCTTCGGCATGGCGTTAGGACTTGCAGCGTACATATTCTCCGTAAGCTATCTGCTCACGGCGCTTATTGAGGGAAAACGTCTATTTTGCCACAAGAAGCAATAAAGGCTGCCAGCGCGCGAAAAAGCGCGTTTATTCGCGCTGCTTGGAGCTAAAGAAAGCTTGCGTTTATATCGAAAATAAAGTATAAATATATTGTACTCATACGCGATGAACGGAGCTTAGATGGCACAAGCAACTCAAAAACTCAATAGTGAGCCACAAGCGGGAGCAAAGCGTGCAAAACGGCGGCTTAGGATAAGTCCGCGCTTCATACTGGTGCTCACAATTTTTGCGCTCGCTTTTGGCGCTTTCATCTATATGACGCAGGAGCAAAAGCTCAATGAGATACACGCGC
>CAZUUR010000121.1:0-6067 GCA_964622815.1 uncultured Oscillospiraceae bacterium
TATCGGTCTCATTTATCATGCGGCCGTCCTCGCCGGCGAGGTATTTATCATATTTCTGCTCAAGGCCGTCCTGACCGACACCGTCTATGGTGGTAAAGCCTATAAGCTGCGAAAAGAGGCTGCCCTCGGGATAATATCTTTTGGAGTCCATCGCTGTGGCTACGCCGTTTCCAAGCTTGAGCGCTATTATCCTATCCACCAAATCGCGCTCCACATGCCGCTTTAAAACTATTTCCTGCTTTTTTATATCATTCGCCTTGGCAAGCACGGTGGCATAATCAAGCTCTAGCACTGATGCAAGCTCCGTTGCCACACGCTCGCGGTCGTCTGAATCTATGGCCTGCGGCCAAATAAGTATCTTATAGGCCGTGCCGCTCTGCGCGAGCACAACGCCGAGCGAATCCATTATATTGCCGCGAAACGCGGTGAGCGAGGTATCCCTTGTCTGCTGCGAGATCGCCTGCTCCTCAAGCTCCGGCCCTCTAATTATCATCACCGAGAAGAGCTGACCCATAAGCAGCAGGAACACGAAGGCGAATATGCCAAACATAATTAGCAAACGTTTTTTATTGGATACGCTGCCGCCACCCATTCACTTTCTCCTTAATGTGGCGCATCTCGCGTTTACGGTTTCCCGCCAGAGACGGCGCCAGTATCATTTTCAACTATATGCACAATCTGCTCGGCGGTAGGATAGTCCATGCCCTGCGCAGCCGCGGCCGCTTTTGCGGCTTCAAGGCTGACGGCGCTGTTGAAGAGCACTTCGAGCGCCGAAATATCATATTGGGTCTTTTCTATCTCCTTTTGCAGCGAGTTAACCTGGGAAAACTCGTATGCTATCACCGCATAGCGCATCAAAAGGCCGATTATTGCCGCCGCTGTTATGGCTATTGCAAGGAAGCTCATTATTTTTACGCCCGCGCTGCGCCTGCTCCTTGCGTTTGTTTCAGCTCTTTTAGCGCGTTCGCGCTCCAATTCTTCCCTGTTTTTTTGTTTTGGAAGATAATCAGGGCCTATCTTGGGCATACCGCGCTGCGGTTTAGGATCTTCCTTTGGAAGCGCCTCGGCCGTCGCGGCGCGCGAATATGAATACACGCGCGAAGGAGCGTAGACATATTCGTTTTTGCGTGCCGCTACTGCCATGATATTCCCCCTAAAGTCCCCTTATAACAATTATATTTTCTCTATCGCGCGGAGCTTCGCGCTGCGCGACCGAGGGTTAAGTTCTATTTCAGCTTCACCGGCCTGTAAAGGCTTTTTCGTGAGTATCTTCACCGTGGGCTGTTTGCCGCAGGTGCATATAGGCGCTTTTGGTGAGCAGGTGCAGGGCTTTTCGTAGCTTCTAAACGCCTGCTTGACTATCCTGTCCTCAAGCGAGTGGAAGGTTATTACGGCAAGCCTTCCTCCGCTTTTCAAAATATCATGCGCGGAGTTTATTGCTTTTTCAAGGCCGTCAAGCTCGCCGTTCACCTCAATGCGTATCGCCTGAAAGGTGCGCTTGGCCGGGTGCTGCGCTTCCCTTAGCGCTTTTGCCGGCATTGCGGATTTGATTATATCCACAAGCTCCAATGTGCCGCTTACGGGCTTGTCCTGCCTTTTTCTCACTATAGCCTTTGCTATGCTCACAGCGAATTTTTCCTCGCCGTAATCGCGTATCACCCTAATTAGCTCATCAAGCTGATAACCATTAACAACATCGTAAGCGCTAAAGGGTGAAAGCATGTCCATGCGCATATCAAGCGGCGCATTAGCCATATATGAAAATCCGCGCTCCCCGCAATCGAGCTGATAGGAGGAAACGCCAAGATCAAGAAGTATCCCGTCCGCTCCGCTTTCGCCGTTTGCGGCAAGAAGCTGCGCCATATCGAAGAAATTGCCCTTGAGCGCATGAAACGCGCTGTAGCCTTCAAGCCTGTGTGTAGCGGCGCTTAGCGCTGCATCGTCGCGGTCTATCCCGTAAAAGCGCGAACCCTCCGGCAAGCTTTTGAGCACCGCCTCGGCGTGCCCGCCGCCGCCCAGCGTGCCATCTACAAACACTCCGCCGCGCTGAGGCTCAAGGAGCGAAAGCACCTCGTCGAGCATTATGGGAACGTGCTTGAACTCCGTCATATCCCAAGCCCCGTTAGGTGCGAGAGCATATCGTCCGTGAGCTCCTCGCCCTGTTCAAAGAGCGTCCAGTTATCCTTGCTCCATATTTCTATTCTCCTGCCCATGCCCACCAACTGCGCATCACCCTTTATTCCAGCGTATTCGCGAAGCGAAGCCGGAAGAATTATACGCCCCTGCTTATCAAGCTCGCAGTCGTTAGCATTGGCGAATGTAACTCGCATGGCCTTTTGCGCCGCAACATCGGTTACGGCCACCTTTGAAAAGCGCTCAAGAAATTCATTCCACACCGCAAGCGACATGCCAAAAAGACACCTTTGCTCCTCGCGCCCGGTTATTCCGCGCGTGACGATAACGGTATCTCCTAAATCAAGCCGCCACTTTGATGGGATAAATATGCGTCCTTTGGCGTCCACGCTGTGCGCGTAAGAATTTATCAGCAACGTGTCGCCCTCGCTTTCGTAAAGTATTGCGGGGTATAGTTCACCCATATCCTTCCGCACTCATAGTATACACCACTTCGCTCCACTTGTCACCACTTTTATGGACTTTTTGTGTACTTTTTTATTAGGTTTGCTTCATTTGCCCCACAAATAAAGCAAGAGGGTGTACTTTGCTGTGCAAAGGGCTGCGATATGGGGAGTTTTAGCGCAAAAACAGGCGGGAGCAAGCTCCCGCCCTACATTCGGTTTTCATTTTAACAGCGATGAGGCGTGTGCCCTCATTCATGACAAAACAGTCTTAAAGCCGTGAAATGGATTTTTCTCGTTTACTCAATAGTCCCATCTAAAATAAGCTTTGGTGAAAACAAAAGATGATCCGCCGAGCACAGATGATACCGTATGCCGTTGCGCTCGCCCTCAAAGGCGTTTTTGCAGGATTTATCGTGCAGGTGGCCGTATACCACGCACTTGACGTTATAGCGCTCAAAAAGCTCCGTAAAGCCCGAGGGCTGCCGTCTTTCATTGAAGGGCGGATAATGCAGCATGGCAATTATAGGCTTGCCGCGTCCGGAGGCCGATTTGAGCGACATTTCAAGGCGCATGAGCTCACGCTCATATATCTTTTTATCCTCGTCCTCACTATATGCGCCGCTGCCGGGGCAGCTCCACCCGCGGCTGCCCGCTACGGCTATGCTTTCAAACTCGAAGCTGTCGTTTTGAAGCGCAAACATTTTATCCGGCAATATCGAGCGCACCTTTGAAACGCTGCTCCACCAATAATCGTGGTTGCCGCGAAGGAGGAGCTTTGTTCCGGGCAGTGCGCCTATCTCAAAAATATCGGGCTTTGCATCTTCAATCTGCATAGCCCAACTAATGTCTCCGGGAATGAGCACAAGGTCGCTTTCGCCAACCTCCGATGCCCATGCCCGCTTTATACGATTAAGGTGATCCTCCCAACGAGAACCGAATACGTCCATAGGCTTATCCGAATTTCCCGAAAGGTGCAGATCTCCAAGCGCAAATACCTTCATACCGCTCCCAGAAAAGATCTAATCGTCGTAATCGTCGTCCTCATCGTCGTCATCGTCGTCATCGTCGTCAAAGGCGGAGTGCTTTTGCGTCTTGCCGCGCGGCGCGTAATCGTCCTCATCTTCGTCGTCATCTACGGAGGCTTCTTCTTCATCTTCTTCCTTGTCATCGCCATCGGAAAGCTCTTTATCTATTTCCTCAAGCTCGCTCTCGGGTATTTCACCCTCGGCGGGAAGCGGGACCTCCATAGCGTCAAGGCCGACGCCGCCAAGCAATTCATCGCTTGTAGCCGCGTCCGGGTCAAGCCCCAGCAGCTTTTCCTGTCTGCGCGCCTCACGCAGACATGCGGCGCACAGCTCCGAGCCTTTTACCGCCGGATTCTCGCCGCATTCCGAGCACATTGTAATATTGTCCTCTACGTCTTTTTCGCCCTTCATATAGCGGCGGCAGACATTACAGACCTTTTCGTCCTCGTGGATATAATTAACCTCGCATCTCGGGCATTTTTTCAACGCCATCAAGATCCCTCCAAACTTGAGCAATTATCGTGCATAATATTATGCGAAAGGGTCACCGATATGTCAAGAGAATTTTTTATCGGTAGCTTATTTTCATTGCTCGTCGTCACCTATTTCCACAACGGATTTATTCAGTATTCCGTCAAGCCGTTCAAGCATAGCATCGCGGCCTATCCTCTCGCTCGCGGAATACGCTATTGCAAACGGCGGCGCTTTTAGCGCCTTGGCAGCGGCGTTCGCCATCTGCTGTCTCTTGGACTTGGCTATTTTGTCGGCCTTTGTGGCTATAAGCGTGAACGGCACGCCATAATAGATTATCCAATTAAACATCTGCTTATCATCATCTGTGGGTTCGTGACGAATATCAAGCAGCAGGAAAATATGGGTCACCTTGCCCGATGAGAGATATTTCTCTATCAGCTCCCCCCATTTCTCCTTTTCGCTCTTTGGCGCTTTGGCAAAGCCATAGCCGGGCAGATCCACAAGATAGAATTCCTCGTTTATGAGAAAGAAATTGATAAGCCTCGTTTTGCCGGGACTTTGCGAGGTTCTTGCGAGCTTTGAGTTATTGCACAGCGAGTTAATGAGGCTAGATTTGCCCACATTGGATTTGCCTATAACGGCTATCTGGGCGCGGCCCTCGGGATAACCGTCCCCAAGCGCCGCGCTCGTTACAAAGCTTGCTTTTTTGATTATATAATCGCCCATCAGCGGCACCCCTGGCGCTGAGCAGCGCAGCTGTAAACAGCGCCGCTTTCGCGCTTTATATCGCGCATCATGAGCATATCGTCCGTTTCCTGCAATGGTCTTAACGTGTGCGTAAGCGCCTTGTGAAGCACGCTCATCGCGTCCGACACCGGAATTATTTCAAGCGCGTCGCGCACCTCTTTTGGCACTTGCTCTAAGTCTTTAATATTCTTTTTGGGCACAAGCACCGTATTAACTCCCGCGCGCACCGCCGCGAGCAGCTTCTCGCGGAGACCGCCTATTGGCAGCACACGGCCGCGAAGCGTTATTTCGCCCGTCATGGCAACGTGGGAGCGCACCGGCGTTCCCGTAAGCGCGCTGACCATCGCCGTCATCATTGTAACACCGGCGCTGGGGCCGTCCTTTGGTACAGCGCCCTCCGGCACATGCACATGAATATCCTTTTGAGCAAACTTAACGTTTATGCCCAGCAGCTTCGCGTTCGCCTTAATAAATGTCAGCGCGGCGCGTGCGCTTTCCTGCATAACATCGCCAAGATTACCCGTTAGCACCACTTGGCCCGAGCCTTCCACCACCTGCGTTTCCACCTGCAAAAGCTCGCCGCCTACGCTCGTCCAGGCAAGCCCGTTTACCACGCCCACCTCGTCGTTTTCGTCCACAAGCGTGCTTGTATACTCCGCCTGCCCTAAATACTCGTTCATGCGCTGCTTTGTGAGCTTTATGCGGCTCTTGCCGTCGCCTATGTCGCAGGCTGCCTTGCGACAGACCTTGGCTATGGTGCGTTCGAGCTCGCGCACGCCCGCTTCGCGCGTATAACCGCGAATTATGGCGGACATTACGTCCTCCTGTATAGCGAGATTGCTCTTTTTAAGGCCATGCTTCTTCATTTGCTTGGGCAGCAGATGGCGAAGCGCTATCTCACGCTTTTCGGTTTCAAGATAGCTTGGCACTTCGATTATCTCCATGCGGTCGAGCAGCGGGCGCGGAATAGTATCCCTATTATTGGCCGTGGTGATAAACATAACGTTTGAAAGATCGTAGGGCATATCGAGGAAATGATCCACAAACGCGTGATTTTGCGCGCTGTCGAGCACCTCGAGCATTGCAGCCGATGGATCGCCGTGAACATCGCCCGCGAGCTTATCTATCTCATCAAAGAGTATCACCGGATTTATCGTGGCCGCAGTGCGCATCGCGGCTATCACACGGCCGGGCATAGCGCCTATATAGGTGCGTCTGTGGCCGCGTATCTCGGCCTCGTCG
>CAZUUR010000122.1:0-5714 GCA_964622815.1 uncultured Oscillospiraceae bacterium
TCCCATAGAAGGAGGCTTTCGCAAGCGAAAGCTGAAAGCTAAATATGAAAGACTTTGTCTTTCAATTACGGAATTGAGGCCTAGCCCCCTCAATTCCCATGACAGGAAACTTTCGCAAGCGAAAGTTTGATAAAATATGAAAGACTTCGTCTTTCAATTACGGAATTGAGGCTTTCGTCGCGGGAGGCGCGACGATTTTGCTGGCGCAAAACCGGCCTCAATTCCCATAGAAGGAGGCTTTCGCAAGCGAAAGCTGAAAGCTAAATATGAAAGACTTCGTCTTTCAATTACGGAATTGAGGCTTTCGTCGCGGGAGCAAACGAATAGCTGCGCTATTCGTTGGGACGATTTTGCTGGCGCAAAACCGGCCTCAATTCCCGCAAAAGGGTGGATATGAAAGACTTCGTCTTTCAATTACGGTTTTGAGGCTTTCGTCGCGGGAGAGCAAACGATTTTGCTGGCGTCTCAATTCCCATAGGAGGAGGCTTTCGCAAGCGAAAGCTGTGGCTATAAATGTGTAAAATGTATACCGCCCGGCCGGCAAAAAGCCCAAAGGACGCTGAAAAATGAATGATCTGAAAAGCGGCGCTACGGTTATATTGGACGTGCAGGGAGTATCCATTCGATCGAGCGTATTAAGGCAGCAGGAGCGAGAGCTTTATTTAACGCCAGATCTTACGCACAGGCTGAGAATGAAGCCGGAAACGCTTATACCGGTGTTTCTCTCAAGCGAAATATCTCCCGACGAGGTATATAGCATACTCGTTTGGTACGAGGGGCAAAAGGTATATCAAACCGGCGTTGCCGACGTATACAGAAAAGAGCGCAGCACCGAGGAGCTAAGGCGTTGGGAAGCTTTCAGGCTGCCGATGTTTTGCTGGAGCGATATAAAAGTATATTCTATCTTTAACAGGAGCGAAGTGACGCTGACGATGAAGGATAGAATAGCCGAGCTTGGCGAAAGCACCTTCACGGTGATAACGCACAACCGCGTTACCGTAAATTCCTTTGCGGATTGCATATTTGAGCTTGGAAGCGCCAAGGTGGAGGCGACGTGCCGCGTTATGCGCATGGAGAATTTAGAGAAAAATTCGCTTGTGAAGCTCACATTTGAGTTTATAGCGCTTGCGCCCGCATACAGGCGCATAATCAGAAAATTTCTGCTCGCGGAGCAGGCGAGAAGATTTAGGGGTTAGCGAATTTCGCGTGTGTGGGCTTATGGCCTGTGGCCGCGAGAAACCTGGAGGAATAGGTATTGGCATTGAGCGAGGTTGAGGTGGCGGCGCTGTGGGATAGCTATCAGCGTGACCGGCAGCTCGACGAAAAAAACAAGCTCGTTGTACACTATGTCTATCTGGTAAACCGGATAGTCTCCCGTGTGATGCCTGTGTATAATGCCTACAACAGCCATGACGATCTTGTGGGCTATGGGATACTGGGCCTTATAGACGCGGTGGATAAATTTATTCCCGATAAAAACGTAAACTTCGAGGCTTATGCCTCAAAACGCATAAAGGGCGAAATAATAGATAATATCCGCAAGCAGGACTGGGCGCCCGTGAGCCTGCGCGCCCGCATAAAGCAGATAGGCGAGGCGTACGAGCAGCTTGAGATGGGCAATGACGGCGAAGTGACGGACGAGCAGGTGGCGCAAAAGCTGGGGCTGGATGTAGGACAGGTGCGTCTCGCACTTGAAAAATCATACATGTTCAATATGGTGCGCTTTGAAACGCTGCTTCAGACCAATAATAACGATACGCTTCGAGTCGTTGACGCGGTGGAGGACGATAAATCCCTCGAGCCCGAGCGCCAGCTTGATCAAAAGGAGCTAAAGGCGACGCTTGCAAAGGCGCTTTCAAAGCTTACGGACAGCGAGCGCAAGGTGGTTGCGTTATACTATTTTGAGGAGCTTATGCTAAAGGATATAGCGGACCTGCTCGGAGTTACGCCGGCGCGGGTATCACAGCTTCATTCCCGCGCGCTTTTAAAGCTGCGCACGGCGCTTTCCAAGGATTTTACGGAGGGCGCGCTCTAGGCGTGGATATAAAATAGGCGTGGATATAAGATAGGCGTGCATATAAAATAGGCGTAGATACGCATAAAACAAGGAGATGACGCAGCATGGCCCTGTTTAAGAAGCCTCAAGAGCCAGTTCAAGCACCGGCGCAGCATGAAGTGCCGGTGGAAGTGCTCATAGAGCAGGAAAAAACTTCGGATACCAAGGAAACGGGTGCGTATCATGCCGTTCCCAAGAGCGTTAAGCTTGATTATGCCGAGGACGGCGTTTATATGTATTTAGAAGATGGCGCGGCGCTCAATATAATGGAAAAAGAGGCCGTAATGCGCCACCTTATAAGGCGAAAGCTTGAAGATGTGGACTCGAGCGTGGTGGAAGCGGTGATGAGCGGCGCACCGCGCGCGAAAATAGCCTCCGCGCAGATGCGAAGGGTATATGGCGAGGAGCTGGACGTTGATATAACAGAGGATCTCCAGTGCGCCTATATAACGCTTTTGCCGTGCGATACCGAAGGCGGCAGACGGCTTAGCGCGAACGATATTATAATGGAGCTTGCGGGCAAACATCATGTGAGCTTCGGCATAGACCGCGAGGAAATATCAAGAATAGTAGACGAGCGGATATACGATGTTAAAATAGCCGTTGCGCACGGAACGCTTCCGGTGAACGGCACGGACGGTTATCTTGAATTTCATTTCGACACTCGCGAGGACGGCGCAATGAACCGCATGCGTCAGGTGAGCGACGATGAAAAAGCGGATTATAAAAATTTGGATCTTTTTGAAAGGGTGTCAAAGGATCAGCTTCTGGTAACAAAGCATCTGCCTATCGAGGGCAGAGCGGGCATGAACGTGATGGGGCAGAGCGTGCCGCCATTGCCGGGCAAGCTATATAATCTGCCCATAGGCAAAAACACATACGCGAGCGACGATAAGCTAAAGCTGCTCGCGCTCACGGGCGGCAGCGTTGAATATGCAAACGGCACTGTGCGAGTTTCAAACTGCTATGTAATAGATAAAAATGTGGATCTGAGCGTGGGGAACATTGATTTCGACGGCGATGTTCGCATTAACGGCAACGTGCTCACGGGCTACAACATAAAGGCTACGGGCAGCGTTGAGGTAAAAGGCGTTGTTGAGGCATGTACAATAGAGGCCGACGGCGATATTTTTATTCGCGGCGGCATACAGGGCGCTGGCAAGGGCTCGCTCATATCAAAAGGCTCGGTATTCGTTAAATTCGCGGAAAATGCCACCGTAAAGGCGCACGACATGGTTGTGGCGGAAAGCCTTCTGCACTCCAACGTATCGTGCTTTGGCGCAATAGAGGTGATAAACGGGCGCGGCTGCATAATAGGCGGCAACACCTGCGCGTGCGTTTATATAGCGGCGCAGCTTATAGGCAATGCGTCAGGACGCAGCACCTATCTTGAGGTGGGCGCGTCGCCTGTTTTTCGCGCTAAGCTACTGGAGCTTGAGGAGGAGTACGCCGCGCTTACGGCTGATGTTGAAAAGCTCAGTGCGGCGGCGCAGAAGCCCTCGCAGCCAAACGAGCCGCCAAAGCTAAAGGCATATCGCATGGAAGTGATGAAGGTGCTGCTCGTGCAAAGCAAGCTCCGCGACGCTTGCGCCGAGGAGATAGCCGAGATGAAGGGTCAGCTTCAGGAGATGAAAAACGGGCAGGTTCACGTTATGAAGGAGGCTTTTCAGGGCACTAGCATAACCATAGGCATCGCCTCGTACATACTCGAAAGACCCAGCAAATTTGCCACATTCCGCCTCCGCGACCACGATGTTGAAATCACTAACTGCCGCTTTATGCCGCAGCCGATAAGGCCAAGGATACGCAGGCGCTAAAGCCGTAGGGGGGGCTGTGCTTCTCCCGTGCGTCTTTAGCTTGCCGTAGGGGCGAAGTTTGTTCGCCCGCACCCCCGCACCCACTAATTGTGAAAGGTGTGCTATCTCCATGATAAAGGGCGTCGATTCTCAAATAATGACCCAGCGCACCATGGATTATCAAAAGGACATGAGCGCTCACCTAAGGCGCGACGAATTGAACAACAGCGTTTTAGACAGGCTCAATAAGCAGGAAACTCAAAGAGAGCTTTATTCGGTGGCAAAAAACGAGGAAGCCCGCAACAAGCGCATCGGCGAGGACGCAAAGAAGAACGGGCAGGGCGCGGAGCAGGAAAAAAAACAGCCGCCAAAGGAGCGGCTTTCCCCGCTTGAGGAAATAGACGAGGACGAGGCGCGCTGGCGGCGCTTTGATACGCCCGGCGTGGGCGCGGCGGAGAAGAAGCTGCTGGATATAGAGGTTTAAGCGTAAAAGCATAACCTGACTCAATTCCCAAGAAAGGATGCTTGCCAAAGCAATGGCCATCAGCTTGGATTGGACTGTGATTGTGAGCGCGACATATTTGTTTGCGCTCGCGCTGGTATTACTGCTCATATTTTTGAGGAGCTACCGCAAAACAAAAGAGAAATATTCCGAGCTGCTCGATGACAAGGAGAAGCGTTTAAGCCGCATGCTCCTAGATGTTGAGGACACAATGAAAGCACTTGAGGATTATGCGGACGACGTACACAAGGATTGGGAAGAGCTTAAAACCACGGGGCATGACGACTATCTTGATATGCAAGAGCAAACGGTCAAGCTTGGCGCGTCGTTTGTGGAGCTGCAATCGCAGATAAGCGCACTATCTATGCGCATATCAGGCATGCACACGCGCATTGGCGATATTGAGGATTATGTTGACAGCCTCAAAGCCTCAAAGGACGAGCGAGCGGCGCAGACGGCGGTCGAGGTGGACGAGGAGCTTGAGGCGGCGCTAAGAGAGCTTAAAACGTATGTGCCCGGTAATGAGGTTCGTGCGGCGCTCGATTCGGATTTGCCAAGGTCAACGCTTGAGCAGCGACCAACGCCTGAGCAGCACCCGCAGGGGCAAAGGGACGAGGAGCTAAAGCGCGTTGACGAGCTGTCAAGCCGCACCGAGGAAGCGTTAAAAATGCTGCGCGCAGGAAGAAACATATTGGATACGGCAAAGGAGCTGGGCTTTTCGCGCGGCGAGCTTGAATTACTTAGCAGCAGATACAGGATAAAATAAAGGCGGGCTGGGAGCACAGCAACGCAAATCATTTCAAAAAGCACATCACACCCTCTTAACTTTCACAAAGAAAAGCCGAATTAAATGAGTAGAGATATGGACTTACCATATCCTTTCGGGAGGGTAAAATGCTTAGAGGCTTTTATATCGCGGGTACGGGAATGATGGTAGAGCGCGCGCGCATGAATATAATAAGCAATAATATCACCAACACCGAAACCGTTGGCTATAAAAAGGACTGCCTCGTTTCGCGCTCGTTTTCGGATATGCTTCTTGAGCGCATGAACGACCCGTCCGTGATAAGCTATTCAACTCAAACAGGCCCGCTCAACACAGGCACTCATATAGATGAAGAAATGGTGTGCTTTGGTCTAGGTTCTCCAGAGCAGACCGATTTAAGCACTGATATGTGCCTCACCACGCAGGGCTTCTTCGTTGTTAAAACCACCGATGGCGATAGATATACCCGCGCGGGGAATTTCCACCTCACTGCGGACGGCACGCTGGTGAATAGCGATGGCTATGCCGTGCAGGGCGAGGCGGGAGATATAAAGCTCACGAGCGATAATTTCAAGGTCAAGTCCGATGGGACGA
>CAZUUR010000122.1:5724-6023 GCA_964622815.1 uncultured Oscillospiraceae bacterium
CAGGGCTTAGAAAGCAGGGCAACAACCTTTTTTACGAGGTGAATAACACTGCGCCTATAACGCCGCAAACGCCGGTTAACGTGCTTCAGGGCTATATAGAATCGTCAAATGCGGGTATGACGGAGGAAATGACCTCGCTTATGACCTGCATGCGTCAATACGAAAGCAACCAGCGCATACTAAAGATGATAGACAGCACCATGGGTCAGGCTGTGAACGATATAGCGAGATTCTAAGGAGGCAATTATGCTGCAAGCGAACTACACCGCAAGAAGCGGCCTCATAGCCCAGCAACAGCG
>CAZUUR010000123.1:0-2392 GCA_964622815.1 uncultured Oscillospiraceae bacterium
CGCCCAATATAGGCGGCTATCTCGTTCACGCGGCGAAGATAAGGCGCATGGGCGTTCCTATTATGACTGCCACAACCGTTAAGGCGGCGCACGGCACGGATATGCTTACAGGCGTTACTCTGGTGGATTTAGATGAAAAGTGGCAGCCCATACCAGGCAGCGAGAAGGAGATAGACTGCGACTGTTTGTGCATAGCGGTGGGACTTAGCCCGCTCACGGAGCTTTTATGGCAGATTGGCTGTGAGATGAAATATGTGCCGCAGCTTGGCGGCCATGTGGCTGCACGCAATGAATATATGGAAACAACACAAAAGAATATTTTTGTGGCGGGCGATACAGCGGGCGTTGAGGAAGCGAGCGCGGCAATGGTGGAGGGCAGGCTCGCGGGGCTTGGCGCGGCGGGCGCGCTTGGTCATAAGACAAACGAGCACAACGCGCTTGTTGACGATTGCATTAAGCAGCTAAACGCGCTTAGAAGCGGCGCATCGGGCGAAAAAATACGTTCAGGCTTAAAGCTTATCGCTAAGGAGGGAGCTAAGCTATGATAGAGAAAACAGGCATACCCACACAGGATTTAATAGATAAAGTCGCTCCGAGCGCTCAGCGCCGCGCCAAAGGCCCTGTCGCCGTTGCGGAATGCTTTAAGAGCATACCGTGCAATCCTTGCTATACCGCATGCCGCTTTGGCGCTATGAAGGAGCTAAAGGATATAAACGACCTTCCCTGCGTGGATTTTGAAAAATGTACCGGCTGCGGCTTGTGCGTGAGCCATTGCCCGGGACTTGCCATATTCATAGTGGACGATTCCTATTCGGATACCGAGGGCGTTGTTCGCATGCCATACGAATTTCTTCCGCTTCCAAAGGAGGGCGATTTCGTCACCGGCACGGATAGGGCGGGTAACCCCGTCTGCCGCGCGAAGGTTTTAAAGGTGCAAAATGCAGCCATGCAGGATAGAACGCCCATTATCTGGCTCGTAGTGCCAAAAGAGCTTACCATGACCGTGCGCTGCTTTAAGCTTGAGGATTATTACAGCGATAACACCGTTATCTGCCGCTGCGAGGAGCTTACATTGGGCGAATTGCGCGAGCTTATCCGCAAGGGCTATCGCTCGCTTGATGAGATAAAGCGCATTTCACGCGCGGGCATGGGGCCGTGCCAAGGCCGCACCTGCCGTCAGCTTATAATGCAGGAAATAGTTAAGGCAACGGGGCAGAATGTGGCCGAGCTTGAAATGCCCACCTTTAGACCCCCGCTCAAGCCCATTAAGCTTGGACTCATGCTTGAGGAGGAAAAGTGCGATGAATAAAACTGCGCAGATAGTTATAATAGGCGGCGGCATATCCGGCTGCGCCATAGCCTATGAGCTTGCAAAAAAAGGCATGAAGGATATAGTGCTCGTTGAAAAGCGCTTTCTTGCGAGCGGCTCTACAGGCCGCTGCGGCGCCGGTGTGCGTATGCAGTGGGGCACAGAGATGAATTGCAGGCTGTCAAAGCTTGCGGTAGAAAAATATTCAACGCTTAAAGAGGAGCTTGATTACGAGCACGATATAGAGTTTAAACAGGGCGGCTATCTCATGGCGGCGGCTACTGAGCGCGAGATGGAGCAGTTTAAAAAGAATGTCGCGCTTGAAAACAGCTTGGGCATTAAAGCACGCATGGTAGATGTTGACGAGGCGCTTGAGATAATCCCGTATATCAACCGCGACGCTATCATAGGCGGCTCTTTCTGCCAGGAGGACGGGCATCTAAACCCGTTCCATGCCACTGAGGCTTATGCAAACGCGGCGGAGCGCCTTGGCGTTGAGATAATGCGCTACACAGAGGTGACCGGTATAGACGTGAAAAACGGCAAAATATTGGGTGTGCAAACGAGCAAGGGCTATATTGCAACCGATAAGGTGGTTAACTGCGCGGGCGGCTATAGCCAGATGATTTCCAATATGGCCGGAGTTGAGATACCAAATTATTCAGAACGCCATCAGGTGCTTGTTACAGAGCCGCTTGAAGCGCTGCAAGGGCCGATGTTTATGGGCTTTGTGCATAATATCTATGCTCAGCAGACTCCGCATGGCAGCTTCATAATAGGCCGCGGCAATCCCAACGAACCGCATGACGGCCGCATCAATTCAAGCTGGCAGTTCATGGAGGAAATGGCAAAGGGCTGCTGCTATCTGCTGCCGCTTCTAAAGGATCTCACAGTGGTGCGTCAGTGGGCAGGACTATATAACCTCACTCCTGACAGGCAGCCCATATATGGCAAGGTAAACGAGCTTGACGGCTATTATCTTGCGGTGGGCTTCTCCGGTCACGGCTTCATGTTTGGGCCGGTTACAGGGCTGCTGATGAGCGAGTGCATAACCGATACACCGTACACAATAGATATTTCGCC
>CAZUUR010000123.1:2402-5985 GCA_964622815.1 uncultured Oscillospiraceae bacterium
CTACGATAGGTTTGAAAAAGGCAATCTGTTTGTAGAGCCAAGCGTAGTGTAAGCTTCGCTTAGCCGGTGTGCCTTAACTTCGCTCTTGGCCGTAAAAGCACAAGAGGGAGCGATGAAATTGCCAAAGCCGGATTTTATTGTGCAGCTTTGCAAACACGGTGCTCCATAGTGTTTATAATTATGAGCGACGGTTATAAAAACCGTCGCTCATTTTAAGGGGACAAGCCGCCCTAAGGGGGGAATAGGGCGGGGGATAAAGGCTAACTTTCTTCTATTTTGTGATGAATATCCTGCATTTTTAAATCCATAGCCGCTATGCCCTCCGCGCACTGCTTCAGCTCCACGGCTATTTGGTCGTTATCGCTTATGGATTTTTTATAGCGGAGCTTGTGCTCAAGACTCGCCCAGAAATCCATCGCGATGGTTCTAAACTGCACCTCGACCTTCACATATTCCGTATTCTCCGTAAAAAATACGGGCACTTCGATAATTAAGTGCAGACTCCTGTAGCCATTTGGCTTGGGGTCCATTATATAATCCTTCACGCACACCACAATAACGTCGTCCTGACGGGTAAGCATGTCCGAAAGAAAATATATGTCCTCCGGAAAGGAGCATATTATCCTAATTCCCGCAACATCGTTTATGTTGCTGCGAATGCTCTCAAGCGATATATCGAGATTTCGCCTTTTTAGCTTATCAATTATGCTAAAGGGCGACTTTATGCGTGTTTTAATGGATTCAACGGGATTTCTGTTGTATCTAACGGAAAATTCCTCGTTCAAAACCTCAAATTTGGTTTGCACGGTTTTGAGTGCGCATCTATAATACATCATAAGTTCGATAAAAGACTCCGCGCGGACAAATGCCGCATTGATTTTGTCCACGTCCTTTAACTGTTCTATATTGATGTTTTGCATGTTTAGTTCGTTAAGGTTCATATTAAACCGGTCCAAGTATATAATATGCGCCGCGCGCAGCTCTCTATTGCTTATGTTCGCATTTTAATGTGACACAAGTGTGTTATATAAGGAAAATCATTTATCAAGCCTTGTGTACTCATCGAGTCCACCTTCAACGCTGGGCTTGTCCACCGTCTCGTTTCGGCCAACTATGCGGGCGATATAGCCCGATTTGTCCGCAATGGCGTGATATGTCATTTTGTGCCATGAAAATTTGCTGCCATCGTTCGAGCGAAATTCGATAATGCCTTTACAGGGCGCGTGAAGCGCGCGCTCTATCGCGTTGAGGCATTTTTCATGATCGTCCTTGTAAATGACATTGTTGCTGTTATGCCACAGATTAGGTATATTGCTGCTAAAAAGCTCGGAATCGCCATCGGAATAATAGAATATGTCGTGAACGGCGTCGTAATCGAATACCTGATCGCCTAACGCCTGACGGATAAAGCTGTAGCGCTTGTTATCCTCAAGCAGCTTGGCCTCAAGCTCCATTATGTTCGACACATCGGTTATAGCAGCTAAAAAGAGGCTTCTCGTTTCATTGCCGGTTAGGAATTTCGCCTTAATCTGCACCCATATATATGAGCCGTCCGCGCGCCTGTGACGGTAACGACCTGTGGCGGTGTGCTGCGTGGCGCGTGCCTCGCCAAACATTGAAACGGCCGCCTCGCGGTCTGAAACGTGTATCCAATCCAAAACATTTGAATTTTCGCCAAAGAAATGCTCCATAGAGCAGCCCGTCATGGTGAGATATTCATCGTTTACACGCACCACCTCAAGCCTGCAGTTATTCATTTCATATATTGCAACGCTGCCAAGCACATTGTTAAAAAGTGTGCTTATCTGCTTATCCATGCTCCAGAAGGATTCTATATCCACCTTGCCTGCAAGGCTTAAATCGCCCTTGACCGTACCAACGGCGCGCCGCGCGAGCTTTTCGTATTCTGCCATGGGCATGGGTCTATAATAGTAGTAGCCCTGCGCGCTTTCGCAGCCGATGCTTCTTAAAAAGCTCGCCTGCTCACGCGTCTCAACACCTTCGGCGATAACGGGAAGATTAAGCAGCTGCGCCATGCGCACAACGCTCGCGAGTATGCTGCCGCCGCGTCCGGTCGTGTCCGTGCCGGAGAGAAAATGAAGGTCTATCTTGAGCACGTCAACGGGTATGTCCTTTAGCATGTTAAGGCTTGAATATGCGCTGCCAAAATCGTCCATGAGCACAATAAAGCCGTGCTGTTGAAGCGTGCGCATGACGCTCAACAGTTGCTCCGGATCTTCCGTATAAGCCGATTCCGTTATCTCAAGCTCCAATAATTCAGGCGGAATGCCGTATTTTTCAACTAGATTGAAAAGCACATTGCAAAGCTCCGGATTTCTAAGATTTATTCTTGAAATATTCACCGAAACCGGCATGGGCGGTATGCCCTGATCCATCCAGCGCCTTATCGCCTTGCACACACATTCCCAAACATAAGTGTCAAGCTCCATTATAAAGCCGTTGCGCTCAAATACGGGTATAAATTCGCTTGGCATGAGCAGGCCGCGCTTTGTATGCATCCACCTGACAAGCGCCTCCGCGCCGGACATTTCGCCGGTGTCTAGCCGGCATTTGGGCTGCATATATATATCGAATTGCCCCTGCGAGAGCGCGGACTTCATCTCCGAAAGTATCTCCTGCTCCTCGTTCATGGCGCTGAGCATAGCATCGTGAAAATATGCACAGCGATTCATATAATTGCCCTTTATCGTGCGCAATGCAAGGTCGCATCTGTCGAGCATCTGGGAAACGGTAAGCTTGCGGTTTTCAATAACGTACAGCCCGAAGGACACCAAAAGCTCCTTGCCGTATGTCAACTCGCTTAATGAGGTGTCCGCAATATCGAGCATCTCCTGGACGTGTTCCTTTGTGTATCTATAGCACAGCGCGAATACATCGCCGTGCAGACGCGCGTATTTGCCAATGCCGCCAAGGCGCGTCGCCACCCTTTCGGCTATGTATTTTAGCAGCTTGTCTCCCTCGTCCATGCCGTGCCGCTCGTTATAGAGCTTGAATCTGTCAATATCGAAAAGCACCATAACGTATTTTTCATCGGGATTGTCGATTAGCATTTTGCGTGTGGCAAGGCTGAACGCCTGCTTTTTGAAAAGACCTGTCAATTCATCGTATTGTCCCAGCTCAAGCATTTCGTTGCGCATGGTAAGGCGCGTGTTTTCCATGCCTGCCAGCACATTGTGTACGCGGAGCTTTATTATGCGCGGCTCAAGCGGCTTTGGCAAGTAATCAATAGCGCCAAGCTCGAGCGCGCGAAGCTCGTTGTCAAGACCGTCGGCAGCGCTCGCAACTATAATGGGAATGTCTGAAAGCATCGATTCCTCGTGCATTTCCTTTATAACGGCAAAGCCGTCTTTGCCGGGCATTATAAGGTCAAGCAAGACGATTGAAACATCGCCGTCCAGCTCGCGCAGTTGCTTTAAGGCCGTCGCACCGTCGGGCGCTTCAAACACCTCAAACTCATCCGCGAAGAGCTTCTTCAAAACGAACCTGTTCAAACTCGAGTCGTCTACAATGAGCATGTTGTTTTTTTTGTTCATATAGCTCGCCTGTCCTTTTGCGCCACTAC
>CAZUUR010000124.1:0-3671 GCA_964622815.1 uncultured Oscillospiraceae bacterium
GTTGCCAAACGGGAACACTTCAACCAGCTTGAGCTTGGTTATCTTGCCTACGGGCACGCTCACGCGGATACCGCCGCCGTTGGTTATGGCCGCAACAGCGTCGCTCTTAACGTTCTTGGCCGCCCAAAGCATTGCGTCGGCAGCGAGATCGCCAAGATTGGTTTCCTTGGTGCGCACGCCGGGCGCGCGGTTGCCGTCAAGCTCAACGAGCGCAGAGCCGACTATGCCGCTGTAGAAGTCTTTAAGCTTGGACTGATAGCTTTCAGCGAGAGTGGCTATGGAGTCGTTCTTGGTGGTGTATGCATCTTTTGAAACAAGACCGGCAGTTATTTTGCCGTTCTTGGCAATGGTCACAACGCCGACGTTTGCAAACGCAGTACCGGTTTGGCAAATGAGAGCGCCGTTGACCTTCTGGCCGTTTTCAAGAGCGGAATGGCTGTGACCGTCTATGAACACGTCTATGCCCTTAACGGCTTTGCATATATCGGTGGATTTTATCTTGGTGGCGGCGTCGATGCCGATGTGGCCAAGGCAGATAACGTAATCGCAGCCGATATTGCGCAGACGGTAAACCTGAGTGCGCGCGGTGTCGATTATGTCGTCAAAGGAGATGCCCTTAGTGTTGTTGGGGTTGGACTTGGTCTTTGTCTCCTCGGTGGCAAGGCCGAAAACGCCTATCTTAACGCCATTTACGTTGAATACGGTGTTGGACTTGAATATCTTTTCATCGTCTACGTCACGGGTGATATTGGCGGCGAGCACCGGGAAATTCATCTTGGTGGAGAGATAGCTAAGGCGTCTGTAGCCATAGTTGAAATCATGGTTGCCGGGAGCCATTGCGTCATAACCGACGGCGTTCATGAACTGAACTATGCTCATGCCCTCGTTATAGGTGGCAACGGGTTTGCCGTGGAGAGAGTCGCCCGCGTCAAAGAGCAGCACCTGCGCTCCGGCCTTTTCATAAGCGGCTTTTATCGCCGCAAGACCGGCGTATCCTATACCTTCGTCTATGCGGGCATGGATGTCATTCGTGTGAAGTATGACGATCTGACCCTTGAGAGAGCCTTCCTCGGTGGGTACGTCAACGGCAAGCGCGGGAAGCGCGAGCGCGAGCACCATAACGAGTGCGATTACCAATGAAAAAATCCTCTTTTTCATAAGAAACGGTTCCTCCTTGCTTTGTTTTCCCGTCGCGCCGGAACGCTGCAAGCGTTCCAAAACGCAACACGGAATTATTGACTAAGTATAGCATATCAATCAGACTTTGTCATTACATTGTATATTCAATGCATAAAAAGTGACAAATGTGTACATATCACAAAAGATTGCTCGTTTAATTGACGCTTATACAATAGGTAGTGTAGAATTATGAAACATAGTTATTCGGAGGGTCAAATGGAAAAGAGAGAGCTTACCGACCGCGGCAAAAAGATTCTTGGCATAGTGGCGATAGTGATATTCGTTTTATTTATGGCGGCTATGATGATAATTGTTGGCAAGCCGCTCGTGAAATTCGCTTCCGAGCCTGAAAAATTTCGCGAATGGATAGATTCTATGGGCTTTGTGGGTAAGCTCGCTTTTATAGGCATGATGGCTTTGCAGGTGGTGGTGGCGCTTATACCCGGCGAACCGCTTGAAATAGGCGCGGGCTATGCCTTCGGCGCGTGGGAGGGAACGCTTCTTTGTGAAATAGGGGCGGCGATAGGCACTGTGATAGTTTATTTATTTGTAAAGCGTTTCGGGCGCAAGGTGCTTGAAATATTCTTTCCTGTGGATAAAATAAATTCGATGCGGTTTTTGCAGAATACAAACAGGCTCTATCTTATCACCGGAATAGTTTTTTTCATACCGGGCACGCCAAAGGATCTTATCACCTATTTCATCGGCCTCACCAATATGAAGCTTTTGCCGCTCGTGCTGATAAGCTTTTTCGCGCGGGTTCCGTCGGTGATAACCTCAACGATAGGCGGCAGCGCGCTGAATGAGAAGAATTATACGTTTGCCATAATAGTTTTCGTGGCGACGCTAATAATAAGCGGCATAGGCATACTTATCTATCGTGCCATAGCCAAAAAGGAGGACGCCAGGGGCGAAAAAAAGGCTATCGGCGGCGCGAAAGATGAAAATAGTGGCTTTCGCCCTTGATATGGCGGCATTTATCTGTTATAATCCTGCGATACGGTTCTTTTAAGAGCCAAAGATAAAATCTAAAGAAGGAGGACGTTGAAATGGCAAAGCTGAAATTGCGCGAGCTTATCCGCTCACCCAAGGCGGGCGAGGTGGAGCTGAGCGGTTGGATAAAGACCGTGCGCGAAGGCAAAAACGTTGGCTTTATAGAGCTGACGGACGGCACCAGCTTCAAATCGGTACAATTAGTCTACGAGACGGAAGGGAGCAGCGCTGTTAATAATGAAACGCGCGCGAAGCTTAAAACCGGCGCGAGCATATCCGTAAAAGGCGAAGTTATTTTAACGCCCGATGCAAAGCAGCCCTTTGAAATAGCTGTAAAGGCCATAGATGTGCTCGGCGAGTGCCCCGAAACGTACCCGCTGCAAAAGAAACGGCATACGGTTGAATATCTGCGCACAATACAGCATCTTCGCCCACGCACCAACCTGTTCGGCGCGGCTTTCCGCGTGCGCAGCGTTGTGGCGCAGGCAATACACCGCTTCTTTGAGGATCGCGGCTTCGTTTATGTGCATACCCCGCTCATCACCCCAAGCGATTGCGAGGGCGCGGGCGAAATGTTCCATGTGACGACGCTTGATCTATCGGATTTGCCGCGCACAGAGGACGGCAAGGTGGATTATTCCAAGGATTTCTTTGGACGCGAGGCCAACCTCACCGTTTCCGGCCAGCTTCACGGCGAAGCGTACGCGCTCGCTTTTGGCGATATATACACCTTTGGCCCAACCTTCCGCGCGGAGATAAGCTACACCGCGCGCCATGCCGCCGAGTTTTGGATGATAGAGCCGGAGATGGCCTTCTGCGATCTAAAAGGCGATATGGAAGTGGCCGAGGCTATGGTGAAGTACATAATAAGCGCCGTTATGGAGCGCTGCCCCGATGAGATGAGCTTTTTCAACGATTTCGTTGATAAGGGCTTGCTTGAGAGGCTGCACAACGTTGTGAACAACGATTTCGGCCGCATCAGTTATACCGACGCTGTGGCGCTGCTTGAAAAGGCAGTCAAGGACGGCGTTGAGTTTAAATACCCCGTGTATTGGGGAGTCGATCTGCAAACGGAGCATGAGCGCTACATAACCGAGAAGATTTTCAACAAGCCTGTGTTCGTTACCGATTATCCAAAGGATATAAAGGCCTTCTATATGCGTCTTAACGACGACGGCAAGACCGTTGCGGCGGCTGATCTATTAGTTCCGGGCGTTGGCGAGATAATAGGCGGAAGTCAGCGCGAGGAGCGCCTTGACAAGCTCCTTGAGCGCATAGATGATATGAAGATGGATATGAGCCAGTACGACTGGTATCTGGATCTAAGGCGCTTTGGTTCTGTGGAGCATGCCGGCTTCGGCCTTGGGTTTGAGAGAATGGTGATGTATGTAACTGGCATTGCGAACATTCGCGATGTGCTGCCATTCCCAAGAACCACGGGTTCTATGGAAATATAAGCGCAAGGAGCTGTAGCAAAAGCCGGTCGAGTCGGGACTCGA
>CAZUUR010000124.1:3771-5953 GCA_964622815.1 uncultured Oscillospiraceae bacterium
CCGTTTTGCTGCAGAGGACAAGCTGATGGAGAACACACACGGCGCAAATGACGCGCAATATTTAAAGATGACGGGTACGCCCGTAAATAAGCTAATACTTTCGCTTTCTGTTCCCACGGTGATAAGCATGCTGGTGACGGCGCTGTACAACACTGCCGACACTTTTTTTGTGGCAAAGCTTGGCACATCAGCCACAGGAGCTGTGAGCATAGTTTTTTCGCTGATGGCGCTTATCCAGGCCGTCGGCTTCACGGTCGGCTCGGGCGCGGGCAGCCTTGTTTCAAGACTATTAGGCCAAAAGCAAAACGATAGGGCAAACGAGATAGCCTCAAGCGGCATTTTCGCGGGGCTTTTCTTCGGTACGCTCATAACCGTGCTTGGCCTTATATTCCTAGACCCAATAATGCTCCTGCTCGGCTCGACAGATACCATACTGCCCTACGCGCGAGATTATGCGCGCTACATACTCATAGCCGCTCCGGCTATGAACGCATCGTTCGTGCTCAATTTCATATTGCGCTCGGAAGGCCGCGCGAAGTTCGCGATGGTTGGCATAGCCGCGGGCGGCATACTCAATATCGCGCTCGATCCGCTGCTGATATTCACCTTCAACATGGGTATAGCGGGCGCGGCGATAGCCACGGGCATAAGCCAGCTTGTGAGCTTCGTTATCCTGCTTAGCGTGTTTTTCAGGGGAAAATCAATAACCAAGCTTTCGGTGAAGCATGCCTTCACCTATATGAAGGGCTATTGGGAAATATTGAAGATAGGCTTTCCGTCCTTCTGCCGTCAGGGGCTTGCGAGCATAGCGAGCATACTTTTAAATCGCGAGGCTGCCGTATACGGGGACGCGGTGGTGGCGGCATACAGCATAGTATTAAAGCTTTTCATGCTTGTATTCTCGGCGTTCTTAGGCTTTGGACAGGGCTTTCAGCCCGTCGCGGGCTATAATTACGGCGCCAAGCTTTATGACCGCGTGCGCGCGAGCTATCGTTTCACGCTCATTTTGGGCACAGTTGTTATGACGGGGCTGGGCTTGCTGTTTTACATATTTGCGCCTCAGCTTATTTCCTTATTTATATCGGACGACCCGGCGGTGCTCGAGGTTGGAGTGTATGCGCTAAGGATACAGTGCTTCACAATGCCCGTCGTGCCAAGCATTGTCGCTACCAATATGCTGTTTCAATCCACCGGCTTCGCGGGCAAATCAACATTCCTTTCAAGCGCGAGGCAGGGCGTTTTCTTTGTGCCGCTCATACTTGTTCTGCCAAGGTTTTTCGGCCTTGACGGCATACTCTTTACGCAGCCGGGCGCGGATTATCTTACCGCCGCGTGCAGCATACCTATGGCGATAGCCTTCTTTAAAAAGCTGCAAAAAGCAAAGTCTCAATAGATTACGGCCTTACTGTGGCGTACATAACGCCGTCCGTACCGCGCCTTAAGCAGCTCCTGCGCACAGCGGCGGGAGCTTTTTTTTGTTATCGTCCACGGGCAGCGCATACACGGTAGCGCCTGATGCCCTAACGCCTATAAGGCAGTAATCGCGCGGCTGTCTGTAAAAAGGGAGCGATACGCGATAAAAGCTGTAGTCCGGATACGATTTTGGAAATGGCGAAGGGATTTTTTTGCTCTCAAGCACAGGCGCGGCGCAGACGGGCAAAGCAGGCGGCTCCACCGAGAGCGGGAGTGCGCAAAAGCTTGCCGCGAACACATCATTTTTAGGGAAAGGCGCGGACAGCGGCGGCGCTTGGACGGATTGATTGGCCGCGCCCTTTTGCACGCGCGTGCGGCGAACGCCTCGTGACGGCGAGCGTCCGGCGCTCTTTTGAGTGGCCGGCGGCAGCGCGGGCGGCTCAGGCGCGGGAAAAAGCTGCTTGGCGACGAGCAGTATATCGCTTAACGCCTCGCTTTGGGGCGGCGGGAGAGAATCTATACCGGAAGCGGCGTGCTGCGATGCAACGTGCTTTGGCACAACGTGCTGTGGCACGGGCACGGGGGTGGGTGCGCAAACGCGCTCACGCGCGGTTACATCAGGCTTTTTCGCCGCCGGTTGCGGGCTTTTCGCCACCGAGCTTTGCCCTGCGCAGGGTATATCGCCCTTTATGTGCGCCGAGCGGCAGGCGCGGCGAAATATCTCCAAATTGCCTGCGCTCAATGCTCTGTTGGCCTGGTATATAATGCG
>CAZUUR010000125.1:0-5928 GCA_964622815.1 uncultured Oscillospiraceae bacterium
GCGACGCGAATATTAGTATACCCATACATCGGCTGGATGTCAATATTTTTTATCTGAACAGTTTACATATTTTATTCTAAATCGCAAGAAAAGCGACGCTTGTGTGCAATAAATATTTTTATAAGGTCAGCGTAATAATTTTATTGGTGACAAATGTTCCTTTATTATGTAGAATAAGTAACAAGGTAATCAGTAGGGAGGACGCTATGAGTTTATTTGATAAAGCCAAACGCGCCGTTAACAGGGCGGTCGATTCGGCGGTTACCAAAAGCGTGACCGGAGCGGTTGAAAATGCCGTAGGCGACTTTTTCACCAGTGTTGGTGTTAATCCTAAGCAAATTTTTTGCCAGAATTGCGGCAAGCAGCTAAATTCCGGCACTCGTTTTTGCACCAGCTGCGGCGCGAAGATAGAGCAGCAGCCGCAAAATACCGCGCAGCAGGCCGAGCCAAGCTATGCTCCGCCGTGCGCATGCGGCAGCATGCCTGAATATTTCACAAAGATTTTATCGGAGGATTTTTCCGATTATACGGTGCAGCGCTTTGCGTCAGCGGCGTCTATAGGCATAGCGGCGAATATTCCTTCAAAGCCCTATGATTTTGCGCTTGTTAAAAATGGCGCTGTCGCGGGCGTAATAATGCTCACAGAGCATAACAGGGATAGAAACTCCGCCTTCCTTAACGCGAAAAATGCCGCGCTTAGTGCCGGAGTGCCCTTTATCAATTTCTATACGCACATGGCTAACGAGCGCGGATACGTCGTTTCACGCATACGCGCTATGGCGCGTTAGCCCCTTAATTTCGCTAAAAAAGAAAGGGAAACGCGGGCGTTACGCCTGTTCCCGCGGTGGGAGGAAGCGCGCTTTATAAAAGGCCGTGCGGGTGGCTAAAGCGCAGTTCAATCCTGTGTCAGCATTGCTGCCTTCAAAGCAATTTCCCTTTCTTTTTTATTTATTATGAGTATTATAGATGAATTGGCGCTGCCTGAAAATTGGCACGATTATTATGAGCTCAAGTGTGAGCGAAAAAGCGGTTACGGCTATAGTCGGAACGAGCTTGACGATCTCTCGGTGTTTATTGCGCAGCGGCGCTTTATTCCGCTCGCAAAGCAAATTAAGCGGGGCGAGGGCTTTACGCTTCCGCAAAAGCGTTTAATAAATAAGCTTGGTTCGGATAAAAAACGCATCGTGTATTCATTTTGTCAAGATGAAAATCTGGCGCTCAAGCTTATGGCGCGGCTTCTATATCGCTATGACGCCGTTATGAGCCCGTCGCTCTATTCATTTAGGCGCTGCATGGGCGTAAAATGCGCCATACGCGCACTTAACGCCACCCCCGATATAGAAAAAATGCACTGCCTCAAGCTTGACATAAAGAATTATTTCAACAGTGTGGACATTGAGCTGCTGCTTCCCATATTAAAATCCGTGCTTGAGGGCGACGCCGAGCTTTTTGCCTTTCTGCAAACGCTTTTATCGGCGGACGCAGCTATTGAAGACGGCTTGGTGGTGCGCTTGAAGCGCGGTGTAATGGCGGGCACGCCTATATCGCCCTTTTTGGCCAACATATATTTAAATGAGCTTGACGCTTATTTCGATGGGCTGACAAACGCCCCTTATGCCCGTTATAGCGATGATATAATCGTGTTCGCGCCGGATAAGCAGACGCTTGACGAATACGAAGCGACCATTCGCGCTATGCTTAGCGCAAAGCATCTTGCCGTAAACGAGGAAAAGGTGTTTCGCTACGCGCCGGGCGAGGCGTGGGAATTTCTTGGCGTTAGCTGCTTTCACGGCGAGATAGACCTTTCCGCCGCCACAAAGGCAAAGCTCAAGGGCAAGCTAAACCGCAAGGCGCGTGCGCTGTACCGTTGGAAAATAAAAAAGAACGCGAGCGACGAGCAGGCTATGCGCGCATATATCCGCGCGATAAACAAAAAGCTATATGATAATCCCGTTTCCACGGAGACGACGTGGGCGCGCTGGTTTTTTCCGCTCATCACCGTGACGGACGGGCTTAAAGAGCTTGACGCATACATACGCGATAATATCCGCTTTGTGGCGAGCGGCCGCTATCGCAAGGCGAATTACCGCGTGGGGCACGGCGAGCTTCAAAGTATGGGCTGCCGAAGCCTCGTAAATGAGTATTACCGCTTCAAAGCTTTTATAAATGGAGGAGACACAACAAATGAAACAGATTAACCCCGAGGACCTTTCGCTCAAACCCTTTTGTGCATTTGATTGCGACTGGGCGCTTTTAAGCGCAGGCAATAAGAACGATTTTAACACTATGACGGTGTCGTGGGGCGGCCTTGGCACGCTTTGGGGAGTGCCTGTAGCCACAGCATACGTCCGCCCGCAGCGCTTCACATACGAATTTATGGAGCGCGAGCGCTTTTTCTCACTCTCGTTTTTTAATGGTCATAAGGATGCGCTCGCCTATCTCGGCTCGCACAGCGGCCGAAATGATGATAAGCTGGCGAAAACGGATCTTACGCCCCGCTTTGATAATTTAGCCTCAGCACCCATGTTTAGCCAATCAACGCTGACGCTCGTGTGCAAGAAAGCCTATTTTACCGATATAAAGCCCGATAATATAATAGACAGAGGCATTGTTGTGGCAAAAAACTATCCAAATAACGATTTTCACCGCATATATATAGGCGAAGTGGTGCAGGTGCTTGTAAAAGAATAAAAATATATTGATAAACAATAAATTACTATTGCAAAACAATATTTAGCGTGCTATAATATGCCCATGTTCAGATCTGAGAAAATAAAAAGGGCGGGAGGCATATTTATGCAGCAAAAAAGCTTGGCCATTTGGCTGAGGGTGATAATGGTTTTTGTTTCAATAGTGGCGGCGGTGTTTTTATTGTGGGTGCTGCCGGTGACGGTGCGCGAGATGGGGGAGGGCTTTCCTGAATTTGCCATGCTCACGCTTCCGTGCCTTATTAGCGTGTGGGCGTGCGCGATACCTGTAGCCGTGGCGATAGTGAGCTTTTTTAGGATAACGGGCGAGGTAGGCAGGGATAATTCCTTTTGCGAAAAGAACGCGAAGTTATTAAAGCTTATTGGGATAATGGCCGTTGTTGACACGGGCATAACCACGTTCGTGCTGGCGCTTACAAGCATATATAATGCGATAAACGGCGGCGCGCTTATATTGATGTTTACCGTAATAGTATTCGGATTGACGGTGGCGATAATGGCGTTCGTGCTTTCGCATCTCGTTTTAAAGGCAAGCAAGCTCAGGGAAGACAATGAGCTTACGATATGAGGTGAGAGCATGGCTATAAGAGTTGATTTGGACGTTATGATGGCGAAACGCAAAATAGGCGTTGGCGAGTTGGCGGATAAAATAGGCATCACAATGGCTAATCTGTCTATTCTAAAGAATAATAAGGCTCGCGCTGTCCGCTTTGACACGCTTGAAAAGCTTTGCAATGCTCTTGCGTGCCAGCCTGGGGATATACTTGTGAATGTATGCGACGAGGAAGCGACAATATGTTGTGATTAGATTACGGCGTGAATACAAGCCGCAAAAATAAGCTGCAAACATTCTAAAACCCCTGTTGACAGGGATTTTAGGGTGTGCTATTTTAATTTTCAGAGCCGTTTTGCGGCAAAATGAATTTTTTGAAACAGGCGATGTAACGGACGGGATACGGCGCTGCCTGAGGGGAAAATGAGCGTGAATGTTTTGGTGAACAGCACGCGAATTTCTTAGGTCGCACGCATCCGGCAATACCGTCGCGCTCCGCTTATAGCAAGTGGGTAGCTTGCGGCGAGCGCCGCGCGGACGTCCGTTCTCGCCTTTTCTAGTAGCACAAAAAGGCGCGGTCACCCGCGCCTTGTAATTTATCTCGCCTCTATTTCGTCTTTGAGCAGTGGCAGTCTGCCGTATCTGTTCCAATAGCCCTTGCCCGGCTCGTCGAGCGGGCGTATCACAACGCCGGTGTCGCGGCTGCGCGCCTCGATGACGTTGCCGTTAAGATCAAGCACAACGCCCACATGATAGACGCGTCCTGATTTATCCTCACGGAATACGAAATCGCCTGGCAGCAGACTCGCTCTTTGCAGCGGAGCGCATTTACGGCTCAGGCCGTTAGCGCTCATATCATAGGTGAAAACCGGCTTTATGCTCATGAAGTAATACATTATCAGCCCTGAACAGTCAAATGCGCGAAGTATGTTGCCATAGCCAAGCGCAACCTGTTTTTTCCAGAAATCTATAGCACGCTGAGCGTTTCGGTCTGAAGTCTCTCGCGCGCGTATCCAAACTTCGTTTATAATAGGCGCGCCTTGGCCTTGCGCGCCCCAAACATATATAGAATGATTATCCGCTTGTTCTCGCAAATAGGCGAGGAAACCATCTAAATAGCCTTCCATAGGGTTTACCTCCAAAGTAATTGCGTCTCGAAGAAAACGACGCTCAATTATTACTATTCTATAGCCGGCTAAGATGTGAAAAAAGCCGCGGCGCATTGAGCTGCCGCGGCATTAAAGCGCTGCTTATTCCTTTAGCATGGACGCAAACCATGCCATCGAATCCGTATGCGCGGACTCCGTTAGCGAGAGCCCGCCGCGCCTTATGGCGTTTGACTGCACTATGCCAAAATGGTGCGATATTAGAGTGAGCGTGCTTACGGCGATGTCATCGTTCATGCCCTTATGGTATGCTGCCGTACCAACCATTAAAAAGCGCGTTAACCCATAGAGAAGCGCAAGCTTTTTATAGCCGCTGAACGCATGCCCTTTTTCAAATAGCACAAGGTGCTGCGGAGAATTGAAAAGCTCCATCACAAGGAAGTTTTCCATGAAATGCTCATTTTCATATATCCAAGGCAGATAATAGCGCGTGTATGCCTGAGCGTAATTATCTATGCGGTCTATGTTGGTGAGCTCGGGCGAATAGCCAAGCCCGTCAAAGGCGTTTTTGCAAAGCTTGGCGAGCTTAACGTCGAGTGAGCTTTGACATTCTATCGTTATAAATCCGGCAAGCGTGGCTATATACACATGGAAGCCGTTGCCGCCCGGTATCTGCGAAAGCTGCGCGTGCGCGTCGGCGCTGCTGTAAAATGCGCTGTAGCCGCGAATGGCGGAGAGTATGTCGTCCTGCTCTACAGCATCTATGCGGCGCATAAACATGCCTAGCAGCACAAGTCGTTCCCACACACGGAAATTTCTATCCTGCAATGTGTCTATCATAAAATCTAGCAGGTCTTGATAATATGGCGCTGTACCGCGCGCGAACATATCGCTTGTTCGCGAGAAAAATGTTGAAGGAAGAAAGAACGTCCCGTTTGTTAGCGGATAATATGCAAAATCAATGCCGTCTTTTTTAGGCAGCGCAATGCGCGACACCGCTTCGCACGCGGTAGTCATGCCGCGATAGGCCTGTCCGTTTATTAAAAAGTCAATGCGTGGAAATATTTTGCAGGTGTTGCACAGTATGCTTTCACCAAATTGAAGCTGCAATGAGCACAGCTTATCGCTTGTTAAAAAGGGGCAGCGCCCGCTTGAAGTTATTAGCTGGCCGTAAGCCGCATCGGTGCGTGTAGAATCGGGCAGTTTTTTTAGGTTTCGCTGCAATTTTAACTTTATTGGGTCGGTATCGGGGATAGAATGATACTTTGTAAAGGAGTATTTATCCACAAAAATGCGCCAATTCGCATCGCAGCAGTTAACGCTGCATTCGCTGCCGATACATGTAAATTCCTCGGCAAAGGCCGGTGCAAGATATGCTTCCGGTAGAGCCTGATTGAGCATTAGTTTTTCCCCCAAAATAATTTATCCCAGTTAAAATTAAATGATTAGGCCGTCGAATATACAAATATATTAGCGCAGAATTACCGGCACGTCAAATATAATATGGCTCAAGCCGCGGCCGTACTTGTTGAAAAGCAAAAATTGGTATATAATCTATTTA
>CAZUUR010000126.1:0-5890 GCA_964622815.1 uncultured Oscillospiraceae bacterium
AAGCAGAATGAAGAGTTAACCCAAAAAAAGGTTGCCTTGATGGCATTGAGCAAAGAGCTATCGTCGGCAAATACGAATTTTGTTCGCATGAAGCGCGAGGCTGATGCATTAGAACATTCAGTCGAGAGCGATACCGTTGAGGTAAACAAGTCGCTTGAAAAAATAGAGGAGATACGCTCGCATATTACCACCGTCGATACGGGCATGCACACCGAGCAAAAGGAGCTTGATGAATTGACCGAGCGTATGCAGGCGACGGAGAATGAGCGAAACGAGTTGTTACAGCGCATTGATGAGATGCGAAAGAATAAAGATGAGATAACCTCCGAATTGACCGATCTGCGCGATCGTGAGCATAAGGCGGAGATGAATTTTGAACGCTCCGGAATAGAACGGGCGAATATGCAGGATAGAATATGGTCCGATTATGAGCTGACGTATGAGAATGCGCAGAGCTATCGCAAGCAAATAGCCATAACCGCCTCGCATATACGGGTTGATGAGCTAAAGCGAAGTATCCGCGAATTGGGTGATGTTAATGTAAGCGCTATTGAGGATTATAAAAATGTTAAGGAACGCCACGATTCTCTAGATTTGCAGTATAACGACCTTACTAGTGCCGAGGGTGACCTGATGCAGTTGATAGGGGAGCTTACGTCGCGCATGGAGACGGAGTTTAAAAATCAATTTGCGCTTATTCAGCAGAACTTCTCGGTAGTATTCAGTGAATTATTTGGCGGCGGTCAGGCGGAGCTTGTATTGGCGGATAAGAGCGATATTCTAAATTGTGATATTGATATTATTGCGCAGCCGCCGGGAAAGAAGCTTCAGCTGTTATCCCTGCTTTCGGGTGGAGAAAGAGCGCTGACGGCGATAGCGCTCCTTTTCTCAATATTGAAGCTGAAGCCAACTGCATTTTGCATACTTGACGAGATAGAATCCTCTCTCGATGATGTTAATGTGTCCGGCTTTGCCGAATACATAAAAAATTACTCGAGCGAGACGCAATTTATCCTCATTACTCACAGAAAGGGCAGCATGGAGGTTTGCAATGCGCTCTATGGGGTATCAATGGAAGAAAAGGGCGTTTCCAAGGTAATATCCGCTCGCTTTGACGATGCTGCGGATATTGAGAGTGCATAACGAAAGGAATACTATTATGTCAGAAAACGGATTATTCAGCAAGCTTAAAAAAAGCCTGTCACATACCGGAGGCGGCCTTTTTGCCGCAATTTTTGGAAATTCGGACGAAAAGCTCAACGATGAGTTTTATGACGAGCTTCTTGAGGCTATGGTGGTTGCGGATATGGGCTACGAATTGAGCGAAAAGCTTATAGCAGAGCTCAAGGCGAAGGTGAAGGAGCTGGGCATTAAGGATCGCAGCGGAGCGCGGGAGCAGCTCATAGAGCTGCTTAGCACATTGATGGAGGATAGCGGCGAGACAGAAACATATCCAATGGTTATACTTGTTGTTGGCGTGAACGGAGTTGGCAAGACTACGACAATAGGCAAGCTTGCAAATTATTACGCAAATCGTGGTAAAGCGCCTTTACTTGCGGCTGCCGACACATTTAGAGCGGCGGCGAGTGAGCAGCTTACCGTGTGGGCGGAAAGAGCGGACGTGCCTATAATCAAGCATGGCGAAGGCGCCGATCCGGCCGCCGTGGTGTTTGACGCTGCAGCATCGTTTAAAGCAAAAAAGCGTGACGTGTTGATTTGCGACACAGCGGGCAGGCTTCATAATAAGAAAAACCTCATGAGCGAGCTTGAAAAAATACGCCGCGTGATAAAAAGAGAATTACCTGACGCAAGAATAGAATCGCTTTTGATACTTGACGCAACCACGGGGCAAAACGCGATTGCGCAAGCAAAAATATTTGATGAAACCGCCATGCTTACGGGCGTTGTGATAACAAAGCTCGACGGCACTGCTAAGGGTGGCTTTGCTGTTGCCGTGAAAGAGGAGCTGGGCATTCCCGTTAAATATATTGGCATAGGCGAGGGTATAGACGATATAGCGCCATTTGACGCAAAGGCTTATGCGTCTGCACTGCTTTGAGCGTTAAGCTTCGGCCGCGCTTGGCGGGAATAGTGCAAATGCTTGAACCGCTTAATATATCGACTGTCGCTGACGTGGGGTGCGATCATGGCAAGCTTACGGCCGCGCTTTTACAAGGCGATGTTGTAAAGCATGTGTATGCTTCGGATATAAGCGAGGAGTCGATTGCAAAAGCGAGGAAACTTATAAGCAAATGCGGACTTGAGGCCAATGTTACATTCAACCAGGCTTCAGGTTTTTCACATTTATCTCAGGGTGATGCGGAAGCGGCAGTGTTGGCAGGAATGGGCGGCGAATTGATAGCGAGGCTTATTTCCGATAAATGTGCTCAAAGCATGAAAGCGATAATAATGCAGCCTATGCGCGGAGAGAAAGAGGTTAGGCATTATCTATACACCAACGGGTTTGCTATATATGATGAGCAAATTGTATATGACGCGGGGCGATATTACCAACTAATTGCCGCAAAACCTGGCATAATGACGTTTCCACCAAATTTTCCGCAGGATTGCTGCAATTATGGAGCAATATCGTTTGCAAGGCGAGATCCCCTTTTGCTCAAGCTATTGAATCGAGACCTTAACGGGTTAAGAAAAAGGATAGATCAGGCGCTGCAAAAGGGCGTCGAACTTCCCGCGCTGCGCGATGAGGAGGCTCAGATAACTTACTTATTGGGATTATATAAGAAAGGGTGCTACCATAATGAAAAAGAATGATCTGCTTGCAATAATGGAACAACTTGCGCCAAAAGATCTTGCGATGGCGTTTGATAACGTTGGCTTGTTGGTAGATAACGGCAAGGACGATATAAAAAAAGTGATGCTTGCTTTGGATTGCACTGTAACAACGGCAAGCGAAGCCGCCGAATGGGGTGCAGACATGCTCATTACGCATCATCCTCAGATGCTTGATGGAATTAAGCATATTTCGCCGTTTGACCCCGATACCGCTGGAATATATGTGCTGATACGAAACGGCATTGCGCATTTTACCGCGCATACCAATCTTGATGCGGCCATAGGCGGGGTGAACGATTGCCTTGCCGATATATTTGAGCTTTGCAACGTTTCAAAAATGCAATACGATTTACTTGGCCGCATAGGATATTTGGATAGGGAAATGAGCCTTTATGAGCTTGCCAAGCTAGTTGAGAAGCGATTAAAAACGAGCGCAAGAATTTGCGGTGCGCCTGATAAAATTGTTAAATGCGTTGGTGTTTTAGGCGGCGCAGGCGGCGGTGAAGTGGAAAATGCATATAGATCGGGCGCTGAGGTTCTCCTTACGGGAGAAATTAAGCATCATCAGGCTTTGCGGGCGCAGCAGCTAGGCATGTGTGTTATACAGGCTGGCCATTATGAGACTGAGCATATAGTGCTTGAACCGTTGAGAAAACGTTTACAGGAGCGCACACTTGATGTACAATATAAAGTAGCGTCTTTTGAATCTTCATGCTTGACAGGCATTTAAGGCGACGGCGCGAATTCCGGATTGGAGGCAGTCGATGGATAATTTAGGTAATCTGTGGCAGTATCAACAGGCTGAGCTAGCCTGTGAGCAGTTGGAGCAAAAGCTTAGGTCAACGCCGAAGCGTCAAAGGTTTGCAAAGCTTCATTCTTTCCTTACAGAGCAGCAGGGAGTAATAAATAATATACAGAAACAGATAGACGCGCGTCAAACCGCGCTTAACACGCTGACGGATTCATTTAATGAGTTGGAGCGCAGATACGAACTCGAGCTTTCCGAATTGAAAATAATGGAGAACGACGAGGAATGTACCGCTGCTGAGATGACTGAATCGAGGCGTTCTATTGAAACGCTTATTCAACAGGTGGAGTCCGCAAGACGCGATATGTTTGACACTCTTTCGTGGATAGAAAAAGCCACAAACGAGTATAAGGAGACATACCAAAAGGCGGGCAAGGCTAAGAAGGAATATGATGTGGCAAAGAGCGAATACGAGGCGGAAAGGTTGGCAGCGCAGCCAGAAATCGACATGGCTAAAGCCAAGGCCGATAAACTAAGGACGCTGTGCGACGCCGCATTGCTCAAAAAATATGATGTTGTAAAATCACATCATCAGGCTCCTATGGCTGTTGTTGAAAATAATCAATGCGGGGGATGCAGAATGTCATTGCCCACAATGATAATTAAACGTGTGCTTTCGGGAACAGGCGTTAATGAGTGTGAAAGCTGCGGAAGAATTTTGTACAATTTAAACAAATAATTTTTAGCGAGTAAGACATGTGACTGCGTGCGAGGGCCAACGGCCTATTCGTATGAGGAAAGTCCGAGCTCCACAGGGTAAGAGTGCCGGATAACGTCCGGTGGAGGCGACTCCAAGGAAAGTGCAACAGAGATATACCGCCGGTTTACCGGTAAGGGTGAAAAGGCGAGGTAAGAGCTCACCAACGGCTTGGCAACTTGACCGTTCATGTAAACCCCACTCGGAGCAAGATTGAAATGAGAGCATTAATGGCGACCCGTCACGCTCTTTGAAATCGCATGAGCTTATTGGCAACAATGGGCCTAGATAGATAGTCACACGGTGCGCTGCACCGACAGAACTCGGCTTACGGCTTGCTCGCTATTATTTTTTTGATTTGAAAGCAAACTTTCAACCCAACGTTTTATTGCGTTTGCTAACGCAAAACCACCCACAACTCCGACAAAAGGAGGCTTTCGTAAGCGAAAGCTCATAATTATGGATAATATCGACATTTTAAAAGAGCTTATAGCAAAATCCAACAAAATTGTATTTTTAGGCGGCGCCGGTGTTTCTACCGAGAGCGGGATACCCGACTTTAGAAGTGAAACAGGCAGATTTAAGGCGCAAAAGCAATTTGGCTATGAGCCGGAGACGCTTCTGTCTCATTCTTTTTTTATGCGCGATCCCCAAACTTTTTTTAGCTATTACAGAAGCGCGCTTATGATAAACGACGCCAAGCCCAACGACGCACATAAAATGCTTGCCGTGCTTGAAGCCAAGGGCAAACTTGCCGCGGTAATAACGCAAAACATCGACAATCTTCATCAAGCGGCCGGAAGTAAAAAGGTTTATGAGCTGCACGGCAGTATATATCGCAACCATTGCATGAAGTGCGGCAAAAGCTATGATTACGATTTTGTTGAGCAAACCACGGGCGTACCCCGCTGCGCTTGCGGCGGAATAATTAAGCCCGACGTTGTTCTTTACGAAGAAGGCCTTGACGATAACGTTATGCGTGGCTCGATAACAGCTATTATGAGGGCGGATATGCTCATTGTTGGCGGCACGTCGCTCGCGGTTTATCCGGCGGCAGGATTGATCAATTACTATTCGGGCGATAGGCTGGTGCTTATAAATAAAAGCGAGACGCCTTATGACTATAAAGCGAATCTGATAATTGATGATTTTATAGGCAAAGTGCTTAAAGAAGCCGTAGGAGGAATTTATGACTGAACTTTTGATAAATCTGTTTATTAAAGATAAATCCGATGTCAGTTCAAGCGAAGGGCGTAAACGATATGGACTGCTGGCAGGCTGCGTTGGAATAGTGGCAAATGTTTTTCTATCTGCTGTTAAATTTATTATCGGTATAATCTCGGGAAGCATTGCAATTCAAGCCGATGCGGTAAACAACCTTTCGGACGTAGGCTCTGCGATGGTAACAATATTTGGCTCAAAAGCCGCCAGCAAGCCTGCCGACGGTGAGCATCCTTACGGGCATGCGCGTATAGAGTATATTTCGGCGCTTATAATCGCTTTTATTATTCTCCTTGTCGGTTTTGAGCTGGGGAAAGAGGCTATTGCAAAGATAATTGCACCAGAGCCGGTTGATTTTAGCATACCTA
>CAZUUR010000127.1:0-5884 GCA_964622815.1 uncultured Oscillospiraceae bacterium
TATCGCCGTTCGAGAGGAATTTGACGCATGCCTTCGCCTTGACCTCCATATCATGCTGGTCTATCGTGGCGGAAAGTCTTATCTCCTTGATCTCTATGACTTTTTGGTTTTTGCGCTGCTCTTTTTCGCGCTTTCCCTGCTCGAAACGATACTTGCCGTAGTCCATTATTTTACATACCGGCGGCACCGCGGTAGGGGCTATCTTGACGAGGTCTAACCCGGCTTCCTCGGCCATGCGCATTGCAACATCAAGCGTTACAACACCTTGCTGCCCGCCGTTCTCGTCGATAAGTCGGACTTCTCTGTCCTTGATTTCCTCATTGATCATGAGTTCGTTGCTGGCTATATCGGACACCTCCTAAAAAAATATTGCGGCCGCACTCGCGCCCGCAATAAATTCAAGCTCCATAAGGAGTGAAAAATCAATTCGTGACCACGCCTGATATAATCGGCGGGTGAGAAGCGGGTGCTTCTGCTTTGCGTTAGGTATTATATATGGCCGGAACGGGAATGTCAAGCATTTTGTTGCGCCGCCCCGCCTACGGTGGCGGGATATGCAAATTCAGGGGGGAACATGGCCGAGTCAAGGTCTCATTGCGTATGGAAGGAATGATAACCGCAAAAGCTTGCATGGAAGGAATGATAACCGCAAAAGCTTGCATGGAACGGCGAGAGAACCGCAGGCTCGTTATGTTAACCGCTGCGTTTTGCTACAGCCCAATTTTTACAGCAACAATGTTATCGCGGCGAGAACGGCTAGATTAAGCAGCAATAACAGCGGCATGCCTATTTTGAACGAGGCATGCTTTGTTTTATGTCTAAACACTGCCATGCCGGCTATGCCGCCAAGCCCGCCGCCCAGAGCCGCCAGCAGAAAAAGCGATTTTTCAGGCACGCGGCGGCTTTTCTTTATCGCCAGACGCTTATCCGCGCCCATCACTATAAACAGCACAAGGCTCATCAAAAGCATATACGCGCCTATGATAAGCACTAAAGGCTTATTCATCTTCAGCCTCCTTAATATCGCGCGGCGGCAGGCGAAGTCTATCCCACATGCCGTATTTATTGGTGTCTGCTATGGCGTTCATTATGCGCACCTCCGGGTTTGGCACAATGGTGCTAAAATATTTTAGCACCTGCTTCATTTCCTCGCGCTTGGTGTGGCCTGCGGCGGGGCAATTCGGCTTCTGCACAGGCAAATCAAGGCGTTTTGCCGTAGCCAGCGCCTCCTTTTCGGGGAAAAACACGAGCGGACGTATGAGCGTTACGTCCTTGCGTCCCAAATATGTGACTGGGCCAAAGGTATTTAGCCTGCTCTCAAAAAAAAGGCTCATCAAAAACGTCTCGATAACATCGTCGCGATTATGCCCGAGCGCCACAAGGTTGCAGCCGCGCGCGCGGGCGGCGTCGTTTAGCGCACCGCGACGGAGCTTTGCGCACAAAGCGCACGGATTGCTCTCCTTGCGAATATCAAAAACGACCTGGCCAATATCGGTCTTAATTATATCAAGCGGCACCTCTACGCGCTGAGCGTATTCATGCAGTGCGGCGTAATCCTGCTCCTCAAGACCCAAATCAAGCATCACTGCACACAGGTCATAGGGTTTTTTTGTGAACCTTTGATAGAGCTTTAGCGCATACATCAAAAGCAGGCTGTCCTTGCCGCCCGAAACGCCCACGCAAATTTTATCCCCCGGCCGTATCATGTTATATCTCTCGTCCGCACGCCTGATGCAGCCAAGCACATGCTTCATATTTATACCATAGCTTTCGTTTACGAAAGCGTCCTTTCATCGGAATTGATTTTGCAAGCTCAGTTTCTTCCATCAGAACATATCCGAAGGATTTACCTCGAGCGCCGCGCTCACGTCCCCACGGTTTTCATCATAATATTTATATATGGCGAGCACGGCCTTTGAGGTGTGCTTGGTTCTTAGCAGCTTTAGAAGCGTTTGATACCTATAAAGCCCCTGCCGCCTGCCTACGGGCGCTCTTGCGGAGAATATGAGCGAAAGCTCGTTTTCATTGCCGCCATCTTGAACTATGGCTTGCTTTATCGCGTCCGCAATACCTTTTGCAAACTCGTCCGAGGCCTCTGCGGCACGATTTTCATCGCTATCGGTGAAAACGACGCGCGCAAAAAGCGAATACGGCGGGAAAAGCGAGGCGCGGCGCACGGCTATCTCATAATCGTAAAAAGCGTCGTAATCCTGCCTGGCGGCGAGAATTATGGCGGGGTGCTCCGGGGAATACGTCTGTATAACGACTCGGCCATTGCCCGTGGAGCGTCCGGCACGACCGGCCACCTGGGTCAAAAGCTGAAATGTGCGCTCGCAGCTTCTATAATCCGGGATATGCAGCGTTGAATCCGCCGCCACAACACCCACGAGCGAAACGGCGGGAATATCAAGCCCTTTTGCAACCATCTGCGTGCCTATAAGCACATCGGCCTGCTTTTGGGTGAACTTGGCAATTATCTCGGCGTGCGCGCCCTTTGTTCTTGTGGTATCCATATCCATGCGAATAGACCGCACGTCCGGAAACGCCGCGTGAAGCTGCTCCTCCACCTGCTCCGTGCCAACGCCGAAATATTTTAAATATGACTTGCCGCACTCGGGACATACCTTGGGAAGCTTTACAGAACGGCCGCAATAATGGCACTTAACAGTGTCGTCCGATTTATGATAGGTCATTGAAACATCGCAATCGTCGCACTTGAACACATAGCCGCAGCCACGACAGGCAACGAACGTTGAATAGCCGCGCCTGTTTATAAATAAAATCGCCTGCTCTTTTCGTAAAAGACAAGCCTCAAGCTCGCGCTTGAGCGCACCTGAGAAAATGCTGGTATTGCCCGCCTTAAACTCCTCGCGCATATCGGCAACAACCACCCTTGGCATCGGCAGCTCCATAACGCGCTTTGTAAGCTTTACAAGCTCATATTTTTCATGCTTTGCGCGAAGGAAGCTCGCCACGTCCGGCGTGGCGCTGCCAAGCACCATCGCCGCGCCCGAAAGCTTGCATCGCTTTGCCGCCGCGTCGAGCGCGTTATAGCGCGGAATTGTTTCGCTCTGATACGAAGGCTCGTGCTCCTCATCTACGATTATGAGGCGAAGCTCCTTTACCGGCGCGAACACGGCGCTGCGCGCGCCTATCACAACGCTTGCGCGGCCAAGGCGTATCCTTCGCCACTCATCATATCTTTCGCCGGGAGAAAGGCGGCTATGAAGCACCGCCACCTTATCCTCAAAGCGGCTTTTAAAGCGTTCAAGCGCCTGCGGCGTGAGCGCTATCTCGGGCACAAGCATTATCGCCGTGCCGCCGGAGTCAAGCACCTCGCTTATGGCGCGCATATACACTTCCGTCTTACCGCTGCCTGTAACGCCATACAAAAGCACCGTGCCCTCGCGGGCGGCCAGCTTACCGGATATGCGCTCGCAGGCTATCTGCTGCTCAACGGTGAGCTCAGGAGGAGATTTTTTTTCGGTTTTGCCCTTATATGGATCGCGGAAGGTGACAAAGCCGTCCTCAATAAGAAAGCCTTTTTTTATCAGCGCTGAAACGGCGCTTGAGGAATTTGGGATAAACGAGGCCACATCGTTAACGCTCATCACCTTGCAGTCCGCCAGAAGCTTTAGCACCTCGGTCTGCATGGGGGCGCGGGATTCGCCGTTCTTTTTTTGAAGCGACGCTAACGCGGCCTCGGCATCAAGCCCTTGCGCGAGCGATACGAGGCGTATCTTTTTTTCGCGCACCCTGCCGCCGCGGAGCTCGGCGGGGATCATAAGACGGAGCGCGTCTACTATGAGGCAATGGTAGCTTTTTCTAAGCCAGAGCGCGAGCTGTATCTGATCGTCGAGCAGCACCGTATAAGGCTCAAGCGTTTTTATTATGCTTTTATAGCTAGTATGCTCGCGCGCGGGAGGAGGCGCTTGGCTTACGCGCAGCACGAAGCCCTCAAGCTGCTTATTGCCGGCGCCAAATGGCACGAGTACGCGATGGCCGGGGGCGACCTCTAGGTCGTCGGGGATTAGATATGTGAAAAGTCTGTCCACATTGGAGTGGGCAATATCCACAATGACCTGTGCGTACAAGGTGCTCGCCTCCTTTGAGTTAGGTGTGGGAGATAGCGGACGCCAATGCGCCGTAAGACAGCGGCGGGGACAAGTCCCCGCCCCACGAGTAGAGCGATGAATTATTGCTTTAGCTTTGCGGCTACCCTATCGAGCAGCCAATCCGCGAGAGCACGTTTTGGCATCGAGCCGCTAAGCTCCTTTTGGCCGTTGCTATGATAGAGCGCAACGGTGTTTGTGGAAACGCCAAAGCCTGCGTCAGTGCGGCTTACGTCGTTTGCGGCTATCATATCGAGATTTTTGGCGGCAAGCTTTTTAGCGGCGTTGGCCTCAATATCGCGCGTTTCCGCGGCAAAGCCGACGAGCACTCTTTCGCCTTTATTCGCGCCCACCGCGCGAAGTATATCCTTTGTGGGGGCAAGCTCAAGCGTCAATCCGCCGTCGCCTGATTTTTTTATCTTATCCGCGGCGACGCTTTGCGGAGTGAAATCCGCAGGCGCGGCCGCCATAATGAGCGCGTCGCACGCGGGGAAGCACTCGCAAACGGCTCTGAACATATCCTCTGAGGAGACTATATCTATTCTGTTGACTCCCTGCGGCGTTTCAAGCTCCACGGGGCCTGAAATAAGCGTTACCTCCGCGCCGCGCGCGGCGGCGGCTTGAGCTATGGCATATCCCATTTTGCCGCTTGAGCGATTGGTAAGATACCTCACGGGGTCGAGCCTTTCACGCGTAGGTCCGGCGCTCACTAGTATGCGTCTGCCCTCAAGGTCGCGCACGGGATAAAGCTCAGCCATTACCCTATCCACAATAATATCCACATCAGCAAGACGGCCTCGCCCCACGTCGCCGCAGGCGAGCATGCCGTCTTCCGGCTCGATAAAGGAATAGCCCCGCTCGCAAAGCAGCTTTATGTTTTGCTGCACTACGGGGTTTTCAAGCATATTCACATTCATCGCGGGCGCAACAAGAATTTTTGCGCGGGCAGCGAGGATAGTGGTAGTGAGCATATCATCGGCAATGCCTGCGGCGGCCTTGCCCAAAAAATTCGCGGATGCAGGTGCAACCAAAAAAACGTCCGCGCGCTTGGCGAGCGCTATGTGCTCCACCTCCCACGGCGTTTCCCGCGAAAACATATCCGTCACGACCGGATTTTTGCTCATCGTCTCAAGCGCAATAGGCGTTATAAACTTTGCGCCCGCCTCCGTGAGAATAACGTGCACGTCCACGCCGCGCCTTTTAAGGCGCGAGACTATGTCGCACGCCTTATACGCGGCAATGGAGCCGGTAACGCCCAGCACTACCGTTTTTTTCTCCGCTGCGTTCATTATAAATCCTTTCATCGGAATAATAGTCAAATCACCTGAATTAAGCTATATCTTATATTCCTCCGGAAACACCATGTCGAGCTTGTCCTTATAAAGCTCGTTCACGGCGTATGAGACTGGCTTTAGCTCTTTTTCCTTGCCATCGGCGTTTTCCTCTGCAATTATCTGGCGCGCCCTCTTTGCTACTACCGTCACGAGCATATAGCGGGTGCCCACCTTGTCTTGAAGCTCGTTTACCGGCGGATTGTTCATCATGTGTTGGTTACTCCTTCCAAAAATCAACGCTCAGGCGGCTCGTTTTAAGCCGCTCGGCGGTTATTATGCTTTCAACATTGGTAATTGCCTTATCAAGCACATCGTTCACAACCACATAATCGTATTGCTCAATGCGCTTCATTTCCTCAAACGCGGTTTGGAAGCGGCGCTCCACCGCGTCCGGCGTTTCGGTGGCGCGGCCGATAAGCCTTGTTTTAAGCTCGCTCA
>CAZUUR010000128.1:0-5851 GCA_964622815.1 uncultured Oscillospiraceae bacterium
GGCACGGGCGTGGAAGAAAGCCAGTTTATCGTGCTGAACTTCGAGGATGTGGAGTTTGAACATATTGCGGATTACAAGCTGCTGCATCAATATGTTTTGGAGCGCCTGCTTCCCGACAAGATGAACTACATCTTTCTCGATGAGATACAGCACGTTGACGAATACGAAAAGGCGGTAGACAGCCTGTTTCTCAAAGAAAACTGCGATGTGTATATCACGGGGTCAAACGCCTACTTCCTTTCTGGCGAGCTTGCAACGGTGCTGTCCGGCAGATATGTGGAGCTTCAAATGCTTCCGCTTTCCTTTAGCGAGTATTGCGCGGGCCTTACGAACACCGAAGCCGTAGCGCTTCCCCGCGCCGAGAAGTTCAATCGGTATATCGAACTCGGTTCGTTCCCGTATGTGCTGCGATTTGAGCTTGGCAAGCGGGAGGCGCGGGAGTATATGCAGGGCTTGTATAACACCGTCTTGCTCAATGACGTTGTGAAACGCAAGAAAATATCGGACGTTGGTATGCTCAAAAACGTGACTAAGTTCATGCTTCACAACATAGGCAACAAAGCGTCCTCCACCAATATTGCCAACACTTTGAAATCCGCAGGCAAGGGTGCTGACCAAAAAACGGTGGACAGATACCTTGACGGTCTGAAAGAAGCGCTGCTTTTGTATGAAGCTACTCGCTACAACATCAAGGGCAGACAGTATTTGACCACACAGAGCAAATACTACTGCGTAGATACGGGCCTTAGAAATATGCTTGTGCGCGGAAAAGAGAGCGACATCGGGCATATTCTCGAAAATATCGTGTATCTGGAATTGCTGCGGCGCGGATATGAAGTGTTCGTTGGCGAGATGGACGATGGCGAGGTGGATTTTGTCGCAAGAACGGAAGATGACCGCTTCGAGTATTACCAAGTGGCGGCGTCAACGCTCGACGAGAACACTTTGAAACGGGAGCTTGCCCCTTTCAAAAGGATAACGGATAACTATCCGAAAACGCTTCTTACTCTTGATGAAGCATTCGGCACGGCGGATTACGATGGGATCGGCAAACGCAACGTACTGGAATGGTTGCTTGATAAGTAAGGCGCATAAAAACAGCATAACGGCAAAGCATCCGACAAATCGGGTGCTTTTTTATTATCGCAAGAAACGGAGGAAACGATATGGAAATCAAAATCAACAAGGAGATACGGGGCTATACCGAAAGTATGTTTTTCGGGCTGAATATGCGGCAATTCCTGTTTTCGGCGTTAGCCGTGGGCGTGGCGGTCGCTGTCTATTTCGGCTTACGCGGCGTTCTCGGAACGGAGACGGTATCGTGGATGTGTATCTTAGGCGCAGCACCCTTTGCGGCGATGGGCTTTATCAAATACAACGGTATGCCCGCCGAAAAGCTCATAGTAGCGGTCATTCGCTCGGAGTTTCTCATGCCAAAGCGTTTGCTGTTCCATCCCACCAACACCTATTACGAGATCATGAAGCCCACCATCAAGAGAATGCAAAAGGAAAGGATGAAAAGCTATGATTAAAACGCTGCACAATGTTTTGAAACAGGATAAGGAGCGTTTCCGCGTTCCCAAATGCGTACAGGATATTATCCCCATCAAGACAATATGGAACGACGGCATTTTCAAGGTCGGCAACGGCTTTTCCAAGACGTTCCGCTTTTCGGACATCAACTACGCCATGCTTTCGCAGGAGGATACAAAGCAGCTTATGATATGGACAATTCATGTGCAGAAATACTGAAGCAGCAAGTAATTGACCAACATTCAACGCAGAGCATTTATAAGCAAGGGAATCGAATAATCGTTATAGACGGGATCTGTAAAGGCGAAAAGCCCCTTGGGGAGCTGCTTCTTGAAATAGCTGTTGAAAAAATCAATAAAAAGTTTTATTGACGGCGCAGACTGGACATTCTGCACTTACAGACTATACTGATGGTGTGAGTGAATAATCGTTCTGAATGCGCTGTTTTCGATTTGGAGAGATAACAATGAGAATACAGAACATTCACAGAGTCGGAATTTACCTCCGGCTTTCTCGGGACGACGGGAACAGCAACGCAGAAAGCATGAGTATCGTAACGCAAAAACGAATGCTTACTGACTATGTAAAGGAAAGAGGGTGGGACTTAACCGAAACATACATTGATGACGGCTTCTCAGGAACGACGTTTGACCGCCCCGCTTTCCAAAAAATGCTGAAAGATATTGAACGCGGATATATTGATTGCGTCATCACAAAAGACCTGTCACGGTTGGGTAGAAACTACGCAAAGACAGGATATTACACCGAGGAGTATTTCTTGGAGCAGTTCGCTATATTGCCGTCAACGACAACGTAGATACCATGAAAGAAGATAACGATATTGCCCCGTTCAAGAATATTCTAAACGAGATGTACGCAAAAGATATTTCACGGAAAATCAGATCGGCAAGAGCCGTAAATGCAAAGCAGGGTAAGTTTTTAGGCAGCAAACCGCCGTTTGGGTATGCCCGTTGCCCGACCGATAAGCACAAGCTGATAATTGACGAAAAGCCCGCCCAAATCATTTGCCGTATGTTTGAGATGTTTGTATCGGGTGATAGCGGCAGGCACATCAGCGAGGTTTTCAACAACGAGGGCATCCTATCACCGCGAGCCTACTTTTATCAGCAGATAGAACGGGAGAATCCCTTGAATGAAAGTATGACTTGGAACAGCAACACGGTTATGCAACTGCTTAAAAACCAAGTCTATATAGGGAATATGGTGCAGGGCAAACGTCGCGTTACTTCTTTCAAGACAAAAAGCAGAGCCGTTGTACCCGAAGAAGATTGGATTGTCGTTGAGAATACCCATGAAGCCCTTATCGGAAAGGACACTTGGGCGAGAGTACAGCAAAGGATAGCGTTGGGCAAAAGTCCCCGTGTAACCAAAAGCGGCGAAATAAGTCTGTTTGCGGGAGTGGCACGGTGCGCCGACTGCGGAGCAGCGATGACGTTTAACACAAAGCAGTATAGCGGAAAGACGTACTATATCTACAAATGCAGCAGATACGCTGTTCATGGAAAATCGACCTGTTCCATACACCATGTTCCCGCGTCCGCGTTGGAAGAAGCCGTACTGCAAAATATCCGCTTTAACGCACAGCTTATAAGCGAAAACGATGAAGAACTGCTTGGCAAGCTCGTAGCGTTAGGAAACCGAGGGCAGCAGCGCGAAATGCTGGATGCAAGAAAGCAACTTAACGAATCCGTTAAGCGTCTGGAGCTTGTAGAGGGCATGGCGCAAAAACTCTTTGAGGAACGCTGCACGGGCAACGTGCCGGACAGTGTGTTCAAGAAGCTCATGCAGAATTACGACGTTGAACAAGCCAACCTCAATCAAATAATTTCGGAAAAACGCAATTTGCTAATGGAACTGGAAAATGCAGCTATCGACATTTCCGCATGGGCGGAAGAATTTAAGCAATATACGAACATTGACAAGCTGGATCGCAGGATCGTGACAACGCTGATAGACAGTGTGGAAGTCCATGAATCCACAAGGGAAAACGGCGTTATCAAGCAGCATATTACCGTGAACTATAAATTTGTCGGCAGACTTCCCGCATAGAACGGCTTTGGATTTTTTATGAGTGGTCATATTACTGACACATAATAAAAATCCGAAAGGTTTTACCCCTTCGGATTTTTATGACTTGGCGGAGAAGGAGGGATTCGAACCCTCGCACCAGTTACCCCAGTCTACTCCCTTAGCAGGGGAGCCCCTTACAGCCACTTGGGTACTTCTCCAGTATTCGATTTATGCCTTGCGGCGTATCAGACACCGAGCGCTATCTGATATTTAAACGCCATACAAATATGGCGGAGAGAGAGGGATTCGAACCCCCGGTGCCTTGCGACATCACCGGTTTTCAAGACCGGCTCCATAAACCACTCGGACATCTCTCCCGGTCACGTTTTGCTAGTTGATTATAGCAAAGCAAAGCGTCTTTGTCAAATGGCTTATGCACTCAAATTTATACGCCGTGATATTTGCGCCTGCCGCAACCTCGCTGCGTGGCGTGCCGCCTTAGTGTGAGCCGTTTTCGCGGCGTGTCGCAAAGGCTGCACCCTACGGCGCTGCGGGAAACGTGCCCGAGCCGCGCGCCATACCCGCGCACGCCGCGCCGCACGCCCCACCCGCGCCGCACGCCCCACCCGCACACGCCGCGCACCCCCACCCGCGCACGCACGCCCCCACCCGCGCCGCACGCCCCACCCGCGCCGCACGCCCCACCCGCGCCGCACGCCCCACCCGCGTCGCACACCCCACCCGCGCACGCCGCGCACCCCCACCCGCGCCGTCCCCGCGCCGCGATATTTATAATGACACATCGCTGTAAATATGTTATGATAATATATAATGAGGTGATTCTATGGATAGCGCGTTTTTTGTCAACGCAAAATTTCAGATTTCGGCCGTGGTGATTCTCGCGGTGATCGCCGTCAATTTTTTCGGAACAAAGCGTATAAAGCTTTATTCTGCGGGCTTTTTCGCGGGAATGCTTATCTGCGCGTGCTTAAATCTCGCCTTTGATATAGTCACCGTTTACACCATATCCCATATAGACACGGTGCCTGCATGGCTAAACAGGCTGGCGCATCAGCTTTTCATCGGCTCGATAAACACCATGCTCTATTTCATGTATATGTATGTTGCCATACTCGGCCGCAAGGAACGGCGCATGAAGAAAATATATTTCCTGCTTGTGTCTGTGCCGTATTTTATCGCGATGGGCTTTGTGATCTTCGGCGAGTTATATTATCATGTAGATGGAAACGTTGTTTATTCATACGGCCCAATGGTGTACGCACTGTATGCGTGCGCGGCCGCATACATGCTGCTTGCCAATTTAAGGGTGCTGATACACAGAGGCGATTATTCAAAGAATACGCGCCGTGCGCTGCTCTCGGGCACGGGCTTTTGGGTGATAATCGCCATAACGCAGTATAACTTCCCGGGCGTGCTGCTTTCGGGGCTGTCGGTGGCGGTGATGATGCTGCATCTTTATCTTTCCCTTGAAGACCCGAGCGTGCATATAGATTTTGCGGCCAACTGCTTTAACCGCCGCGCGTTTGAATTTATGCTGCACGAGAGGCTTGGACGCCGTAAGGAATTTGTTATAGTCAACATTGTGGTGGACGGCATGAGCGCGATAAACACCAAATTCGGCTTTGCCGCCACGAACGCGCTTTTATGCGAGCTGTCGGACGCGCTAAGGGAATTTTCAGGCACGGACGTGTGCCATTATCGCGGCAACGCGCTTTTATTCATGCTTCCGGGCAATTCTGAGCGCGCCTGGGAGGCGGCTTCGCGCGTGCGCGGGCGCATGGACGCGCCATGGACGGAGCAGCGCATAACGCTCACGGGACGTTTTCACATAGACGTGCTTGAGTGCCCCAAATACGGCGGCGATCTCGATGCGATATGCAAGCTGCTCGACTATATGCTCGAGGCGAACGTGTCAAAGGAGATCGTGCGCATGGCGGGCGCGCGCGAGATCGATTTTATCAAGCGCCGCGCCGCGGTGGAGGCGCTCGTTGAGCACGCAATAGACTTTGACGGGTTCGAGGTCTTTTATCAGCCCATATTTTCCACAAATTCGCGCACATTTGCCACGGCCGAGGCGCTTTTGCGCCTCAAGGACGATAAGACGCTTGGCTATGTGCCGCCGGACGAATTTATTCTCTGCGCTGAGCGGCGCGGGCAGATAGGGCGCATTGGCGAGATAGTGCTTGAAAAAGTGTGCCAAATGGTCGCGCGCGAGCGCCTATATGACAGGGGAGTTAAATATATTGAGGTCAATCTCTCCGGAATG
>CAZUUR010000129.1:0-5851 GCA_964622815.1 uncultured Oscillospiraceae bacterium
GGGAGATTATGGTCGTATAGATATTTCTCGTATGGGTTGGTCAAGTCGTACGATTTTGCCCAATAGTATGGCATTTCACCGGCCGCTTGCCTACGTGCATCCTCTGCTGACAATGCCGGATCGCTGCTGTACACGTCGTATTTCCAATCGTCTGCCCAATCGGCAGCAGCGCGTTTCAGCACTTCATTTCGGTATGTCGCTTCGTCACCGTCCAAGTAACCCCACGGACTATAATTCTCGTCATACGCGATGTTGCTGCCCGTTGTGTTGACGGTATCGCGGATCGTGCGCCATGCATTGTAGTCAGCCTCATTTGACTGAAACTCGTCCTTGCTTTTTCCGTTTTTCTGCCAGTATGCGTAATCGTCATCGTAGGCATTGTAAGCGTCGTCGCTGATGGTGTAGTATTTGCCGCCAGCGTAGCCCCACTTTCCACCCAGCTCCGTCGCATCGTGGATGGCTTTCCACGCCGATAACTCATCCTGATTGACTTCGGCATTTTCCCGGTATGTGCCGGTTTCCTGCCAGAAATGATAGTCATCCTCGTATTTTTTATAGGACGCGCCATCCATGCTGTACGAGTTGCTGGCGTTTCCGCCTTCGATTTGCACGCCACCGTCGCGTGAACCGCCAGAATACGGGCTGCTCGAAGTAGAGCCGCCGGACGAGGGGCTGCCGCCCTCGCGCCGCGCGACCGCTGCTTTCATTTCTTGATAATTATCCGTTGTGACGTTCTGTTGCCCGTCCCATACTGTCCACGCCATAGCCTACCCCTTTAGCTTTTTTTCTTCATTTTTTTGTTTGGGTCGTCGGATTATAAGAACCGTCCACAGTCTGTCCGCTCTTTGGCTTATTTGAACTCGAGAATGAACCGATACCCTGCTGCTTGTTATACGCGATATTGCCCCAGCCACCCTTGCCAGCGTACTGCGCCAACGGGATATAATTCCCGCTTCCGTCGTAGTCGTAGTCGTATCCGCCGCGACCACCGTCTGTCGCTGCTTCTTCGGCTTTGAATTTGTCATACATCGAACTGACCACGGACAGCGCATTCGAGAGTGCACTTGCTTGCTGCGACGCGTTGAACTGGTCGGCTGTCAGTTTGTTCGCCTCCTGATTCGCCAGTGCGCTGGAGAGCTGCTGTGCGACGGTGCTGTCTTTGTTCGCCGTGAGCGACGCAATATCCCGCGCCTGATTGTTCGCCTGCCGGATTTTAGCATCCGTGACCCATGTGGACGAGCCCATACCGCGTGCGGCAGCGTCCGCGTCAATCGCCGCCTTGTTCTGCTTCGTCTGTTCTTTTCTGTTGTTGACCGAGGTGTTGTAGCCGGAAGAATATATCTTTTCAAAATTGTCCCGGAGCTGCGCCTCCGACCTCGGCGTGTAATTTACCTTTGGCGATTGCTTGATCAGCGATTGATATAGCGCCGAGGTATAGTCCGAAAACTTGCCGGGCAGCGTCGGCGTGTTGGTACCCGTGAGGGTTGCTGTATCTGCCATGTTGTTCTCCTTCCTGTGATCTGGTCATGAAGCCGTCCCGGCTTTGCTGCTGGAAGCCTGTAGCGCGCTGATTGACGATTCAAGCACCGTCATGCGGTTCACGATCTTCTCGAAATTTTGATTGAGCATGTTTTCGTTTTGGGTGATCTGCGTCTCATGCTCCTCGATATCTTCATACTCGCGCATCGGCTTCGGTAGGTAAACAGGAAATAGCCCTTCCTTTTCATCGTTTGCCATCATATCCTCCTATCCTCATAAACGAGCTCTATGCCGCCCATCAGCTTGAAGTACGAACCGGCTTCGTTCCGTATCGTGAGTGAAAATGCGCATCCGTCGTTTTTGAGCCCAATGTTCAACACATCTTCTGTGCGCTCCGGCATCAGGTGTCGCTTTTTCAGATCGGATTTTCCGACGCGGTACTCGATAATGATGATGTTGCCCTCGCCGCGCAGCAGGATGTTGGTCAGGTGCTTGATCTCCTGCTTTTGGCTCAGGTCGGTGAGCGGAGTACGCCAGTAAGCATGTATCGGTGCGCCGTCATAGGTATCGCCCTCGCCAAAGCGGTACACGTATCGCTTATCGTTGATCATGTACAGCGTGCCGCCACGTGCGCATATGTCGATTACCTTGAAGCCTGTGCGCAACATGTATGTCCGCTCCACCATGTCGTAAATAATGAGCGCGTCGTCGTACAACGAATCCTCGTTACGCTTACACGAATAGTAGAGCCGATTCCTGTTCTCCGCTGCCTTGCACGTCGTCAGGTCGGACGTTTCCAGTATCTTGCGAATCTGTCGCGCCGAGCCGGACAGTTTTGCCACCTGTCCGTCATGGTAATACATGCCGGATTTCGTCAGCCAGTGCGGCGTGTCAGCGTAGGTGATTCGGCCTGTGTTCGTCATGCGCTCCACGCCCATATTGATAGGCAAAACGCGATAGTTGGTTGGCTTATCGCCCAAAAGCCTGTATATCGACGTTTCCTTGAATATCAGCAGTTGGTTCGATAGTGCGCAAAGTCCCACAATTGGATCGGAGGACGTGTTGCCTATGTCGGTGTGTCCGCCGCTTGCGATCTCCGATGCATCGTCCATTGACCAGTCCTCGATGGTGCGGATGTCGCCAGGAGGCTGCGACCAGTAGAGCCTGCTCGGATGGGCGGGATCACCGGCTGCAAACAAACGCGAGTAGTAAATCTCCAGGAATCCCACGTGTGCATCGCTGACACCACCGCGCAGCTTCGCCGTGTTTCCCGCTTCGATCTCTGCTGTAGTGACCTCGGCAAGCGTCAGCGTCAGGCGGTCGCCACTGATCTCGGACAATTCATAGGTTACGTCCTCGATGGCCATGCCAATGTCCAGCGCCCGCTGCTTCCAGTCCTCGGAGATGGCAGCACTCAACACGATCTCGCTAATGCCGTATACCGTAAGCGAGTTTTCTGCAGTCGTAGGGCTGGTTAGCTTGATCACGCCGACGTCCCCTGCTACAAGACCGGGGATGTAATTAAGCCTGTGCGTATTCGAGCCGATGGTGATTAGGATGATACCGACTGTGCCAATGGTGGACGGAGCATCGAACGCGATCTCCGTGTCCTGCTCGTATGCCCATCCCGCTGGCATCGTAAGCTGATACCGCCCGTTCTTGTCAGCATATGTGTCCTCGGTTGGTGTGCCGACGGCGACGACCTCCGCAGCCGTTGTGCTCGTCAGCTTGATTACAGCCACGTCGTCCAGCGCCCATGTTGGCACAGCTGTCAACGTATGCGTATTCGTTCCTTCCTTAAACTTCACTGTCGCAGCGCTGCCGACCGTCTGGGAAACGACGAATGCGACCTCGGCGTTCTCTGCGTAAGTCCACCCGTCGTCCATTGTGGCTGTATACGTTCCGGTGGCCTCGTCGTAAAGAACAGCGGTGCATTTCGTCAATTTGCCAACCGTGGCGGTTGCAGTGCCGGTCAGCGTGACGTTCGCCATATCGCCGACCACCCAGTCCGGCAGATTCGCCGAGGTGTAAAGCGTGCCACCGATATCGAACCGTACCGTGGTGGCGCTGGTGCGCACCTCGTCTACGATGAAGCAAATCCGGCAATTCTGCGTATATGTCCATGTGTCCGGCATGGTCAGCGTATAAATGCCCAGTTTCTCATCGTAGGTAGCATTCGTCGCTTTCACGAGATTTTTTGCAACGGACGCTACAGTTCCTTCATATACATATGAGCCAGACCCGAACAGCTCCGCCTGGCCTGTTCCTGACCACTTGATGAGCTGCGCCTGTCCGTTCGCGATAATGAGGTAGTCCGTGTTGCCGATGCGATGTTCGACGAAATCCCACGAATCCGACGTAATGGTATCGGCATAGGTATATACAATCCCCCACGATGCCGGAGTGCTGCCGTCTGCCGGTACATAGCTATAGATGGTATTGCCAACGGCCACAATGAATTTGTCCTCGCCGGACGTGTGCCAGATGTACAGCCTATGTATCCGACCTGTACCCGGTACGGCAGTTGCGAAATGCTTTACAAATCCCTTGGCAACCGCCAAATCGCCATCTGCGGTATCCATGTTCTCCGCATCGGGCGAGTATCCTTGCGATAGTTTGTTCTCACTGCGAGACTGGTCTATTCCCTTGAACGCATCGATCTGTATCTCCGGCATTAGAACCCACTCCAATCCGGTGCGCCCGTGACCGTATAATTCTCCGGCTCTCCGTAGTGCCGTGCGGCCTGTGCTTTCCCATCGCGGTACATGTTGTACAGGGCATTGTATCGGTTCTGTGTGTCCACGTTTGCCGTCGAATGCTCCCGCGCAGTGATGAACAGTACGATCAAGTGGTGCAGATTGGCGGGAATGCCGGGCACGTCGGTATCCGACGACATTTCCTTGGGCAGGTAGTAATACTCGACCTGTACCGTCCCTGCTGCATCGACCTTTATGCTGTATGTGCCGGAGCCACGATTGAAGTTCACGGAGGTATCGCCCTGCTTGACGCTGATGATCTTGCTGCAAATATACGGCAGACCTGTAATGTCGATCTCGCCGTTATCGTCCACCGTCAGTTCGTCCGTTCGGCGCAGCTTGATCGCCGCGCCCAGATCGAACATGCCCTCATTGGCCAGTTGCGTGAACTTGTTACGCCCTTCTTCCTGCGTCTGGCTGTCCGTCGTATGCCCGAGTTGCTCCAGCGCAGACGAAATGATTTGTATGAGTGTCACGGGCTTACCTCCTATGGTTTACCGCATCGGGGCGATCTCCCTGTATTCGTTGGCCTTAGCCAGCGCGTCGGCCTGCTTGATCGTTCGGTTTGAGTTCATGATCAGTGCGTACACGCTCCGAGGCACGTTGACCGTCTCACCCTTTGGTATCTCGTAGCGTACGCCGTTGATCGTGACACGCAGCGCAGAATCGCCGCCGTCAGGCATGATCATGATGGGGACTTTCTTCTCTGCACGCAGCCGTGCCAACACGCTCATGTCCTCGGCATGCATTGCCGATTCGGACATCGGGATTGCCTTGGTCGATTTCTTGGTTTCCATATTATCTCCTAATCCCCGTTAAGGTCGGGAACACCTATGATATGTTGGGGCGTAGATCGCTCCACGCCCCCATGTTACATGTCGGTTACGCGCTAACGCCGTGTTCGATGCGCACAAGCCAGTCGTTGTTCAGGATCGTGCAGGCATAGCTTGCAACCTTGCCGCCGACTGTGGCACGCTGGTCAAGCGGATCGCCCGAGCCTGCGGAGCCGAGCCCTTTCACGATGCTCTGCACCGTACCCTCACCGTTGATATCGACCACGCCGTAGGAGTCCTTGCCGAATACCAGCGCGGCATGCACGTCAGGAGCGACGCCGTTCACGGGTGCGCCTGCATCCTCGGAGAATACGACCGCATCTTTGTCGAGCGTCGCGGCTGCGGACAGCGTGACCGTCTTGGTCGCTGCTGTGTACGAGCCGGTCGTGGCCAGCGTGTACTCGGTGCTGCCGATCTTGATTTTATTGCCGCCAGTGGACAGATACGCAGCTTCCTTCTCGGTCGGCGTGTTCTTCAGGACGAACGCCGTTGCGGCGTTCGTGGCTGCGTTGACGGCGTTGCACACGCTCTGCTCGTACACCTTGGATTCGGTGCTCTCGACGAATACCACGCCAAAGAGCTGCCCGATCTCGCCTGAATAAATCGCTTCCTTGTTGCTGTACTTGCTCACGTCCTGCCACATCGTGTCGCTCTGCAGGTCGTACACCGCATCCGGCGAACAGATGCAGATAAAGTGCGGCTTGCCGCCTTGACGCGTGAACATGCGGGCTTTGGCCTTTTTCAGCGTGCGGACGGCCTTGCGGATTTCCGTCGTGGTCAGCA
>CAZUUR010000130.1:0-5819 GCA_964622815.1 uncultured Oscillospiraceae bacterium
TGCCGGGGCTTGTGAGCGTGCCGCGATACTCGCGCATTTCGTCCTTTGAAAGATCGCACACATACGCCGCGCCTTTTTTTATAAACTTAACGGCAAGCTCGAAGCATACGTCAAAATAATCCGAACCGAAAAGCAGCTTGTCATATTCAAAGCCGAGCCAATGTATGTCGTTCTTTATCGCCTCAACGTATTCAACGTCCTCCTTGGCGGGATTGGTATCGTCAAAGCGCAGATTGCACTTGCCGCCAAATTTTTCCGCCATTGAAAAATCAATATACAACGCCTTAACGTGGCCTATGTGCAGATACCCGTTAGGCTCGGGCGGAAAACGCGTTTTCACCTCATAGCCGTATTTGGCAACGTCCTGCTCTATAAATTCCTCAATAAAGCTTTTTGTTTCTGTTCTTAATTCCTCCATGATACCGGCGTCCTCCTTTATGTGAAAAAATTTTTATCAAAATGATGCGGCGCCCCGCTCTTAGCCTATCCTGCGTCCGTATCGGTCGCGTCAGGCTGCATATAAACGTCCAGCCCGTATTTTTTATACATTGCGTCGAGCGTGCCGTCGGCGAGCATATCGTCAAGCGCCATATTCGCCACCTGTATAAACGCCGGGCAATCGGTGCTCGCGGCAACCGCGTAATCCACGCTGCCGAGCGAAAGGCTCGTCTTGCTCATGGGATACTCGCCATGATATTTTGCGTAGAACAGCTCCGTTATAACGCAAAAATCTATATCGCCGCGCTCAAGCGCCATAAGCATATCCGGATAGGAGGAATAGCTCACCTTATCGGCCTTGGCTATCACAACCTCCTCATGCTCCTCCAAAAAGGCATTAAAAAGCCCCAGATACGGCGATGTTTTAACATGCGTCGTGACGGTGCCTATATATCCCACCCTAGAGCCTGAAAGCTGCTTGCTCACAGCGCCCTTTTTAGCGGCGAGAAAGCATGCGTCCTTAAAATATGCCTTTGAATAGGTGTAATAGCCGCTCGCGCCCTTTGGCATGAGCGCCACGGCAATATCTATAGTGCCGTCGTCAAGCTTAGTCTCGGCGGTCATGCTGGTTACCTCAACAAGCGTATACGGATTGGCTATTTCCAAAAAATCCGCGTTCGGCAGCAGCTTTTGCCCCAGTATGGTTGCAAGCTCGCGCTCAAAGCCCGTTCCCTGCGCGTTCATGAGCGGCATATCGCTTCTCACGCCCACCCGCACAACACCGCGCTCTGCGAGCGAAAGCATTTCCGCCGATGAATTTATTGATGGCTCAAGGCGCAGCGCATTCACTATAAGCGCCAGCGCCACAACAACGCCTGCGCCCAGCGCCACACGCTTAATGAGCCTTTTATTCTTTCCTGTAAGCGAAAAATGCAGTCTGCGCCGCGGCATTGCTTCCTTCACCACCGCCACGCGCTTTTTTCGCTTGAATATCTTCACCTTTTTATAACCATAGCTTTCGTTTGCAAAAGCGTCCCTTCAAAATTATGGGTTAAAAATTGCTTATGGCTTTGCAAAAAATATCGCCGGCAGGCAGCCCGTTTATCACATGGCGAAAGCATAAGCGCAGGCTTACTTTTTAAATCGGCTCTCCAATATTTTTTTCGCCACTCCGCCGAGCACAAGGCCTGCCACAAGCCCTATTATCACGCCCATGCGCGTATCGCCCGCCGCGCTGCCGAGCACCGAGCCCACCAGCACGCCAAGACCGCCGCCCACCACATAGCCGAGTATGCTCGGGCGGTTCTCACGCGGCTTTCTTATTATGCGCTTAACCGGAACATATACGTTTATATGGGCGTTTTCATCGTCTCGCGCCCCGCCAAGCTCCCACTCCTCAAGCTCCGGCGCACCGGAGTGATTATACGGCGCAGCGCCGAACCAATCATTATAAATATTTTTCCAGCAAGCTTTAACGCTCTGAGGCGCCGCGCCAACGGCGGCAAACCGCGCGTAAAGGCTCTCCTCCACGCAAAGCGCTTCATAACCCGCGCCGGGCGTTTCCTTTGATTCAACGCCGAGAAAATAATCGTATTCGTCCTTATCAAAATTGAGCGAAACGCCATAGAGCATAATTCGCCCCTGCTCGTCCTCAACGGCAAGCGCCTTTAGCGCATCGAGCGTACCATCGAGCGTTTTTTCGTTTATAAATGCCTCAACATCGGCAAAATTGGTCTGCTTTTTGCTCGAAACGCGTCTCATAACGCCCACAAGGTCGAGGTCTGACATTGTGAGCATGGTCGCACCTCGAACCTCTTTTGGTTCTTCGGGCAGATCCGCGTTTTCCTCAACGGGGGCTATGGGTTCAAGCGCTTTCTTTTCTTCCATCAGCCGTATACTCCAAAAATGAATTATCAAGATATTATAGCATGAAAAGCAATGTAATGGTATTATTTCTTATAGAAAATATAGAAGGAAGTTGCGTCTATGTCTATTACCGCACCGTTGCTTTCCATTGCCGCGCCGCCGCCAAAGCTGCTCGCGCACGAAAGTTATCTGTTTATCGGCCCTCACCCGGACGACATCGAGGTGGGCTGCGCGCCCACTGTGAAGCGGCTCACGGAGCTTAATAAGGACGTGCATTTTTTAATAGTCACCGATGGGCGCATGGGCTCGGTCACCGGCCTTTTGGGCGATGAGCTTGTGGCCGTAAGGCAGGCCGAATGCAAAAAGAGCGCAGCGCTAATCGGAGTAGCCAGCGAGAACATCACTTTTCTCCCCTTTCACGACGGTGGGCTTTACAGCGTTGAGGAAGCGGCAAAGGCCATTGCCCGGGAAATAGTCAGGGTGAAGGCGGACGTTGTTTTCGCGCCCGACCCGGACGTGAGGAGCGAATGCCATCTTGATCATATAAAGGTGGGACGCGCGGCGAAGTACGCAATGAACATGGCGCCCTACGCGCCCATAATGCGCGGCTTCGGTGAGGGAAACGCGCACTCACCGAATGCGCTTGCGCTATATTTTACCGATAAGCCCAATGCCTTTATCCGCGTGGGCAAGCGTGCAGGGCTGCGCCGCGAGGCGCTGCTTTGCCACCAAAGCCAGTTTACAGAGGCTCAGCTCAGCGCGATATTGAGCTATTTCACGCTGCGCTCAATAAAAATGGGGCTTCACTGCTTTAGCTCACGAGCGGACGGCTATCGTGCGCTCGCGCCGGTTCACTGGCACTGCTTCCCCGAGGCGGGAGAAATATACGGGCGAGCCGAGTAGGGCGGGGTCCCCTGACCCCGCCGCTATCCCCCACAACACAATCACTAAGGAGCATACAATGCAATTCGACCTAATAATCAAAAACGGCTTCGTGATAGACGGCACGGGACGCGGCGCTTTCCGCGCGGACGTGGGCGTTTTCATGGGCAAGATAGCCGCCGTGGCAATTTTGCGCGAAGCGAGCGCAAAGCGCGTCATAGACGCCGCCGGCCTTCTCGTAACGCCCGGCTTCATAGATATTCACCGCCACGCGGATGCGGCGGTATTGCAAAAAGACTTTGGCCGCGCCGAGCTAAAGCAGGGGCTCACCACTATTGTAAACGGCAACTGCGGCCTTAGCGCCGCCCCGTTTTACGGTGAGCATGACGACGCGATAAAAAACTACCTTCGCCCCGTCACCGGCGCGCTTGACGGCGTGCCTCACGGGAGTATGCGCGAATACCTAAGCGCCCTTAAAAAGCGCAGGTCGCCCATAAATGCTTACATGCTCGTGGGCGCGGGCGTTCTGCGTGCGGACGCGGCGGGCTACACCTCATCGCCCATAAGCGCCGTGGCACGCAAAAAAATCCACGCCGCAATAGAGCAATCGCTTCAGGACGGCGCAATAGGCGTATCGCTCGGGCTTGGCTACGCGCCCGAGTGCTTCTACACGCCCGACGAGCTGACGCTTTCGCTCGCGCCGCTAAAGGGGAGCGGCGTACCGGTCACCGTGCATATACGCGAGGAGGGCGACGGGGTTGTCCAAGCCGTCAGTGAGATGATAGCGCTCTGCCGCACGCTCAAAACGCCGGTTCACATAAGCCATCTAAAGGCCATGGGCAAGCGCAACTGGCAAAGCAAGGCGCAGGAGGCGCTGGAGCTTATCGCGGCCGCGCGGGAGGAAGGGCTTGACGTTTCGTGCGACGTTTACCCTTATACGGCGGGTTCGACGCAGCTTTTGCACATACTTCCCACCGATATGCTCTCCGGCGGCATAGACGCGCTCTCGCGCCGGCTCGCGCTTAGCCAAACAAAGGAAACGCTCCGCGAGCGCATACTCACAGGCAAAAGCCCTGACAATGTTGACGCCAAAGGCTTTGACAATATTGCGGGCATGGTGGGCTTTGAAAATATTTTTCTCTCGTCGCTCACCCGCGCGGAGAACAAGCGCTTTGAGGGCATGAGCATAAAGGAGGCGGCGGCGAGCGTAAGCGAGGACGAGGTTTATTTCGCGTGCGACCTGCTTGCAAGCGAGAATTGCGCCGTCACGATGATAGATTTCATCACCTGCGAGGAGGACATACTCTCGATTTTGCGCGCGCCGTTTTCAAACGTCATTTCAGACGCCACCTATCCCTGTTCAGGTCTTCCGCACCCGCGCGTGCGCGGCACTTTCGCGCGCATCATAGAAAAATATGTCATCGCTGATAAAACGCTCACGCTTGAGCAAGCCGTCCACAAGATGACAAAAGCCCCCGCCGACGCGCTAAGGCTATCAGGCAAGGGCATAATCGCGCCCAAGGCGGACGCTGATATTTTGGTTTTCAAGCCTGAGGAAATAAAGGCCAACGCCACGTTCAGCGAGCCGCTAAACGACGCGGAGGGTATTCGCCATGTATTTGTGGGCGGAAAAGCGGCGGATTAGCTTTGGGCGCGGCAGCCGCAAGGTCTGCGGCGCATAAAAAAAGCACGGCTTGCGCCGCGCAGCAAAATCGAATATAGTCAGCGCGCCGCCTGTGAGCCGCACGCCATCTGCATTATCTTCTCGGCCACGTCCACCCCTGTGGCTTTATAAAGCCCCACGAAATGGGCGTTTGAATTTACCTCGCATATAAGCGGGCCGCGCTTTGAGTGAAGTATATCAACGCCGCAGAAATCAAGGCCCAAAAGCCTCGCGGCGTCAAGCGATATGCGCTTTTCCTCGTCCGATAGAGAATATGGCGCGCCCGTGCCGCCCTGCGCGACGTTGGCGCGAAAATCGCCCGAGGTGTTGCTGCGCTCCATAGCGGCGGCGCACTCGCCATTTACAACATAGACCCGCACGTCCCGCGCGCGGCTCTCTTGGATAAATTCCTGAAACAATATGGGCTTGCCCGCCGTTTCCTTTAATAAAAGCAGCAGCTCCTCGCGGTTTTGGGCGAGATACACCTGTAGGCCAAACGAGCCAAAGCATTCCTTTACTATCATCGGGAAGCCTAAAAGGTCTATTATTTCCTCCAAAAAAGCAAGGTCTGTATATCCCACGCGCGGATATGTGAGCGGCGCTATCACCGTTTTTGGCATGGGAAGCTTGCCCGCGAGAGCTATGTGCGTGAGGGATTTATCGTCGCAAAGCTCTATGGCGGTGGCTGAATTGTAGAGCTTGTGGCCGTATGCCTCAAGCTGATGCGCATAGCGCGTGTCCTTATCCCAAAAAAGTATAAAATCAAGCTTTTCGCGAAGCCGCTCATCGAGCGGAACGCCGCTTGCGGCCTCCACCATGGCGTTTGCATTAGCAAGCACATTAAGGGCAACGTTGTGCCGCTTCGCCGCGCGGTCTATATAGACGTAAAGCTCGTCGAACTTTGAACTTGTTATAAAGCCGTTGCGTATAAGCAGGGCATGTTTTTGCCTTGAATTATTCACGGGTGAAA
>CAZUUR010000131.1:0-5744 GCA_964622815.1 uncultured Oscillospiraceae bacterium
GTTCGTAGCCGGCAAGAAGCCCTGGGGCGAAAAGGGTGATATCTGCATGCCTTGCGCATATCAGAACGAGATAGGCATGACCGAGGCTGATCAGATGATAGCCAACGGCGTAAAGTATTATATCGAAGTTGCCAACATGCCCACCACCAATGAGGCGCTCTATCACCTCATGGATCAGAAGGGTATGGTCGTTGCTCCCTCTAAGGCCGTTAACGCTGGCGGCGTGTCCGTCTCCGGTCTTGAAATGAGCCAGAACTCCGAGCGTCTTGCTTGGAGCGCAGAGGAAGTTGATAAGCAGCTCCACACCATCATGAAGAACATTCACTCGGCTTCCGCTAAGGCGGCCGAAGAGTGCGGTCTTGGTTACAATCTTGTTGCCGGTGCGAACATTGCCGGTTTCAAGAAGGTTGCCGACGCTATGATGGCTCAGGGCTTGGTCTAAGAGCTAGTTAACTAATAAAAACCCGCCGTGGTTTTCCACGGCGGGTTTTTTTAGCGGTCTTGACCGCTCCTTACTTTTCTTCCTTCTTTTTCAGCGTTACTATAACGCTTACTGTTCCGGCAAGTGCGAGTCCAAGCGCGATGAAGCCAATAAAGCTTGCGCTCATATCATCGCCAGTTTGCGGCGGGGTAACGCCCGGCGCGGGAGTGGCCGTCGGCACAGGCTTCACTGTGGGAGCGGGGTTGGGTGTAGCGGTCGGGGCGGGTGATGCGGGGGCTTTGCCATCGGAAAGCACCACAACTCGCGTTGCTGTGGTTTGCGCGGGCATGCTCTCAAGCACCGTTTCGTACCATGCTATTATCTGCGCCTTGGGATATATATTTGCGGCGGCGGAGTTAGTATAGCCGGTGGACGCGAACTGCTTAACGCTCGTTGTGCCCTGCACGGTGATCAATAAATCGCCCGCGTCGTTTGTTAGCACAACATTGTCGCCGTCATAGCGCACGGATTTGACGGTGATAAAGTGCGCATAGTTTTCACTTCCGGCGGCGGTAACTATCATGGTGTGAAGATGGCTCTGCGCAGGCTGGCTTGCCGTAGTTACCTCACTGTGCCATGCGGTGAACTTATCGCCCACATTGACGCTTTGCATGGCTATGGCCTCGCCGGTAGTCCCGCTTATAAACACACTGTTTGTATCTACACGGAAAATAAACTGTGCGCCGGAATCAAGCTGTGCCTCAATATAGCTTTTATCATCGGCAACGGCGGTAACTGTGCCGCTTACGCGCACAAAGCTTGCGGCGAGAGCGGTTGCGCTAATACCCATAAGCGCCGCGAAAACAAGCAAAATCGAAATTAACTTTTTCATTTTTTAAACTTCCTTTCAAAGTGTTTCGCATATATAACGGCTTAATATGCTCGTTGGTTGCAAGGCAGTTATTGCCATATCATTATCAACGGTATAAAATTGGACATATTGCCGCAAGTGTGGACAGGCAACGCCTTTTAATGTATGCAATAATAATCTTGTCGGAAGGAGTGAGGAATGAGCATGGAGTGGATAGCCGCAATACAGAAATCGCTTAATTATATTGAGGAGCATATTCTTAGCGTCGATTATGATGAAATAGCCGCCTCGGTGTATATTTCAAGCTTCCATTTTCATAGCGCCTTTAGCTTGATAGTTGGCATGACGGCCGCAGAGTATGTGCGAAAAAGACGCCTTTCAATGGCGGGGCAGGAGCTCACCCTGTCAAACGCAAAGGTAATAGACATTTCGTATAAATATAGCTACGATTCGCCCGAAAGCTTTACAAAGGCGTTCACGCGCTTTCACGGCGTAACGCCCAGTCAGGCGAAAAAGCCGGGCGCAAGGCTCACCCTTTTTAATCCGATGAAAATAATTGTATCAGTGGAGGGCGGAAAAATTATGGATTACAGAATTGAGAACAGCGATGAGTTTAGCTTGCTCGTAAAAACGCGTCCGTTTTTAAACAGCAGGATAAACGAGCAGGGCAACAGCGACATACCCGACTTTTGGACGGAGTTTATAAACGAGGGCGGCTTTAAAGCGCTAAAGCCATATAGGCTCAATGATGACAGCTATGGCGTTTGTTCCCCAGTGTCAAAGGAGGAGGGCTGCTTTGATTACGGCATAGGAGTGCGGTGCGATAAGAGCGCCGTCGCGCCGGAGGGCTTTAAGCTTTGGAATATCGAAGCGGGCATGTGGGCGGTGTTTCAATGCATAGGCGAGGACGCTGGCAGCATGGAGGGCGTGTGGGAGCGCATATATAAAGAGTTTCTGCCGCAGTCAGGCTACGAAATGCGCAATTATGCCGACTTCGAGCTTTATCCTAAGGACGGCAAGGACGTATTTTGCGAAATATGGGTGCCTATAAAAAAGAAATAGCCGATAATCGTGTGTATGGCCACAGACGAAATGCAAGCTTGCCGGCATGAAGCAAGCGCCGCATCGCGTAATGATGAAAAAAAGCTCCGAAGCAATTTTGCTTCGGAGCTTTGCTCGCTTTATGCGTCAAAGCCTATCGCGTGATAAACCTTTTTAACCGTTTCGCTTGCGGCCTCGCGTGCCTTTTCAGCGCCGTCTGTCATTATTTTGCGAAGATAGCCTTCGTCCGCAAGCAGATGCTTATATTCATCCTGTATGGGCGTTAGCTCCGCTATTACCGCGTCCGCTACGGCGGTTTTCAAATGGCCATAGCCTTTGCCCTCAAATTCAAGCTCCACGTCCTTGGCGGTTTTGCCTGTGAGCGTTGTGTATATGGCGATGAGGTTTGACACGCCGGGCTTGTTTTCCGGGTCGAAAGCGATAATGCCGTCGCTGTCGGTAACGGCACGCTTGAATTTTTTGAGTATAACGTCCTTATCGTCCATAATGGCGACGTAGCCGTTGGGGTTGGGGTCGGACTTGCTCATCTTTTGCGTGGGTTCCTGCAAGCTCATTATGCGCGCGCCTATCTTGGGCGTGTAGCCTTCAGGTATGGTGAAAATTTCGCCGTGCGCATTGTTGAAGCGAATGGCTATATCGCGCGTTATCTCTATGTGCTGGCGCTGATCCTCGCCAACGGGCACAACATTGCTTTGATAGAGCAGTATATCGGCCGCCATGAGCACAGGATAGGTGTAAAGCCCGGCATTTATGTTATCGCTGTGCTTTTGGCTTTTATCTTTAAATTGCGTCATGCGGTTGAGCTCGCCCATATAGGTTGAGCAGGCGAGCGCCCAGTTGAGCTCCGCGTGCTCCTTGACGTGCGATTGCACAAATACCACTGATTTTTGCGGGTCAACGCCGCAGGCAATAATTAGAGCAACAGTCTGAGCGGCGCGGCGGCGAAGATCGTCCGGATCCTGCTTCACGGTTGCCGCGTGCAGATTAGCCACGCAATAATAGCAGAATGTATCGTCTTTTTGGAGAAGCGCCCAGTTGCGAACCGCTCCTACATAATTTCCAAGCGTGGGCGAGCCCGACGGCTGTATTCCGCTGAGTACGATTTTTTTGCGTTCCATACTTTTGCTCCTCCTTCTACTATTTAAATCAAGATTTAAAGATTATACACTAATTTATTCACTATGGCAATGCCGCGAGCAAAATGATAAAATAATTAGAACAACAAACGGAAGGAATGAATTAGATGTCGCATTTAGCTTTATATAGAAGGTATAGATCGGGCCGGTTTGATGAGCTTATAGGTCAGGAGCACATAGTAAACGTGCTAAAGAATCAGGTGCGCACACATTCAAGTGCGCACGCGTATTTATTTACAGGCATGCGCGGCACAGGAAAGACGAGTACCGCCAGAATCCTGGCGCGCGCTGTGAACTGTCTTGACCAGCTTGACGGCGAGCCTTGCGGCAAGTGCGAGGGCTGCAAGACCACGGAGGGCGAAAACGTTGATATAATCGAAATAGACGCCGCCTCCAACACCGGCGTTGACGATATGCGCTCGTTGATTGAGCGCGCGCGCTTCACACCGCTCAAATTAAGGCGCAAGGTTTATATTATAGACGAAGCGCACGCGCTTACGGGCGGCGCTTTTACCGCGCTTTTAAAAACGCTTGAGGAGCCGCCGGAGCATGTGATGTTCATTCTTGCCACAACCGAGCCGCAAAAGCTTCCCGCCACCATAATTTCGCGCTGCCAGCGCTTTGACTTCCATAGGTTAAGCATTTTGGAAATCGTGGGTCACCTTAAAAACGTGCTTGCGGATACCGGCGTTGCTTTTGATGAGGAAGCTTTGGACGTTATTGCCCGCGCGGCTGAGGGCAGCATGCGAGACGCGCTCTCCCTTGCCGACCAGTGCGTTTCAATGAGCGAAACGCGCGTTGGCGTTGATGATGTTTATGCTATTTTAGGCAGCATGGACAGGTCGTTTTTATTCTCCGTTGCGGACGCGATAGGCGCGGGCGATGCGAAAACGCTTATAGGGCTCACCGAAAAGGTTGTGCTGGACGGGCGCGATTTATATGTGTTTTTGCAGGAGCTGACCCGCCATATCCGCGCGCTTCTCGTCACGAAGCTCTGCGGAAGCGACGCAAGGAGCGTGCTTGACTGCACGGACGACACTATGCGCCGCTATATTGCTCAGGCCAATAATATAGGCGAGACTCTGCTTCGCCGCGCCGAGGATATTTTCCTCAAGGCGCAGGGCGATATGCGGCGTATGCCGCAGCCAAGAATAGCGCTTGAATCCGCGCTTATCCGCGCTTCAAGACCCGATGCCGGGGTGCAGAGCATAGACGCGCTTACAGCGCGCATAGAGCAGCTTGAAAATAAGCTCAAAAACGGCGCTGTGCTCGCTGCCGCTCCTGCCGTAGGGGTGGCCGAAAATGGCCGCCCGTCTGCTGACACGCCCGATGCGCCGCCATTTGATATGCCCGACACGCCCAACGCCACCGCCGCGCCATCGCCCGCCGCACCGCCAGTTCACGCGTCCGACGCGCCCGCTCCCGCGAGCGCCGCCGAGCTTTGGCAGAAAGCATATAAACTGCTCATGCAAAAGGACATGTCGAGCGCTATTATGCTGCGCACGAATGCTGGCGTCGCCATAGTGGACGGCATTTTCAAGGTGTATGCCGCAAAACCGTTGCACATTACCGCTTTTAACAATGCCAAAACCAAGCAAAACCTTGTTGATTGCGTTAAAGCCGCCGGCTTTGACGGTGGAGTGAGCGTTGAAATGCCTCCGCCGGTGTCCGAGGAGGCTTTGGCTAAGGCACTTGGCTGCAAGCTTGAGATAGAGGATTAGCGAAGCTGAAGATTATATTATCTATACATGGCGCGAGCTGTTCCAAAAGCGGCTCGCGCTATGTTATAATCGCAATGGCATACTATATTTGGAGGTATAAAGTTTGAAAGTAAGCTTTCAAACTGGCGCTTTGCGGCTTTCGCCATTTTATAGTGGCGATTTCGCTGGCGCAGAGCCATCTATAATTCCGATGAAAGGATGCTTTCGTAAGCGAAAGCAATGGTCAAAATAATGTTACGAAGCATAAGCGGCAATGAAGCCGTCGCCCTTGCGGCGGTGAACGCGGGCGCAAGCGTGCTCACGGGTTATCCGGGAACGCCGTCGAGCGAAGCCATAGGCAGCCTTTGGGGTAAGCGCGACGAGCTTGAGGGTCTCACGGTTCAGTGGAGCACAAATGAAAAGGTCGCGCTTGAAATAGCGGCGGCAGCATCATGGGCAGGGCAGAGAGCTTTTTGCTCAATGAAAATGTCCGGCCTGAACGTGGCTTATGATTCGCTTATAAGCATAGCGTATTCCGGCTGCACAGGCGCGCT
>CAZUUR010000132.1:0-2368 GCA_964622815.1 uncultured Oscillospiraceae bacterium
GGGCTTTGGCGCGGAGGTGCAGTCCCACGTTGAAAAGGATATAGGCGAAATATTAAAGAGCATACTTCCAGAGGATCTGCTGAAATATGGCCTTATTCCCGAATTTGTGGGTCGCGTTCCGGTTATCGTCACGCTTCATCAGCTCACAGAGGAAGCGCTTATGGATATTCTTACAAAGCCAAAGAATGCGCTTGTGCGCCAATATAAGAGGCTTTTCGAGATGGACGAAGTTGAGCTTGCCTTCGATAACGACGCGCTTTTAACAGTGGCGAAGAAGGCGATAGAGCGCAAGACGGGCGCGCGCGGTCTGCGTGCGATACTTGAGGACGCGATGCTGGGCATCATGTACGATATTCCATCGCGTAATGATATATCGTCCTGCCGCATAACTAAGGCCGTTATCGAAAAGTCAGGCACACCGATATTCACGCTTAAACCCGAGAAGCAAATAGCGGCCTCAGACGAGTCCGCATCATAAAGCAATAAAAATCGTAAGGGTCGCGTCAAACAACGCGACCCTTACTATAATTCTGCTTAACAGTTCTTCACTAAATCGACGCTGCCGCATCAACAGTCTCCCATTTGTAGCCGCAAGTGCATTCGTGCGAATATATCGGTCCGTTCGCGCCTATGGTCTTGAGCTTGGTTTTAATTGAGCACGATTTGCAGCGCGGACATGTCACCTGTGCGGAGGTGTTAACTCCTCCGTATGCATGTCCAAGCTGTGAGTCGCCCAATGCGTGTCCGCCGAAATCGCCGTTTGCAATGCGCGAATCCGCCGAGCTGCGCGGCACGGTCTTGCTTTTGTCCTCTGGGTCTTTCTTGCAGTTTTTAAACATGTGAGCACCTCCATATTTTTATCATAGCGCTTTTCGCGTAAATAAAGCGTAACATTGATTTAGTCGTTTAGCTGCTGCCGCTTTACAAGCCCGGCGAACTTGCCGTCGAGTGCAATAAGCTCGTTGTATGTCCCGTCCTCAACAATGCGTCCGGATTCAAGCATGATTATCCTGTCGCATTGGCGAATTGTTGAAAGCCTGTGCGCAATCACAATTCTTGTACACTTGAGCGAGTCAAGCGAATCGGAGACTATTTTCTGGGTAATATTGTCAAGCGCGCTTGTGGCTTCGTCAAGCATAAGTATTTTAGGCTTTGGCGCTATGGCGCGCGCTATCATCAGCCTTTGGCGCTGGCCGCCGGATACTCCGCCCTGACCTTCCGAAATCATTGTGTTCATGCCCATGGGCATAGCGCGAATATCGTCCGCAATGCCCGCAAGCTCAGCCGCTTCCCACGCATCATCAACGGTGAGCCACGGCGCGGAAATAACTATATTTGAGTAAATATCTCCCTGAAACAGCTTGCCGTCCTGCATCACGACGCCAATATTGCGGCGCAGCGAGCGCAGATCAATATTGGCAAGGTCGCGTCCGTCGTAATATACGCAACCCTTTTGCGGAGCTTCAAAGCCGAGTAATATGCGCATCAGCGTGGATTTGCCGCAGCCTGTCGCGCCAACCACGGCTATATACTTGCCGGGCGTTATTTTGAGGCTAAAATCATCGAGCACATAAGGCGAATTTTCACTGTAGCGGAAGCTTATGTTGTTCACCTCAATGCTGCCTGAAAGCTTTGTTATATATTGCTTGCCTTCGCTTATCTCAGGCGTGGCCTTTAGTATTGGCTCAACCATCTCAAGCGTGGGCTTTATGCTTGCAACAGTTGTGGCCATGCCCGTAAATGTGGCAAAAGCGCCCGATACAAGCCCATAGGTAACATTGTATGCCATGAAATCCGCTACCGAGACGCCCTTGCCCGCAGCAGTCGCGTATATAAGTACCGTGCCTAGAAGCGATATGCCTAAGGCTATGGCGCTATCGAGCTTATAAAAGGCAGGCGGGTTGTAACGGAGCTTTGCCTCCTGTGAATAGCCGTCCGCCCAACGCGCGAACGCGCGTTTTTCAGAGCCGGAGAGCTTAATTTTTTGGATTCCGGCAAATAACGCGTAGAGTATGCCGTTGAGATTTGCGCTGTGCTCCATTTCTTTTTTCGTGAGCTTCATTCTCATAAGTACAGATATTACGGAGTAGAGCGTGGTGGCGAGCAGCACGATTATTGCCGGCACACATAGCGCAGGCGTGATATTGGCGATCTGCACAATATATATAAGCGAAAATATAGAAGCCAACTGCCCCGTAAGCGCTATATCAGTAAGCGATGAGCACAGCGGCTGTATCATCTGCACTCGAGAAGATAGTTCGCCGGCATTGTAGTCCTTAAAGGTGGCGGGCAGGGACAGCACGCGCATCATGGACGCCGCCTGAACGGCGACCTCCTTGGCCATCAGCCGGTCGGCGCGGACCGCAAT